>JAQICK010000047.1 GCA_027858595.1 Melioribacteraceae bacterium | reverse complement strand
TCAGATTCTTTGTAATTTGCAAATGATAAATCCCAATTTAGATCATCACCAAGTTTCCCTTTCCAAATTTCCTCTTTTGATAAAGAATTCTGTTTATAATATTTCTCCAAGTCAAATCTATTTACATAAGTATTTCCATTATCTCCAATTTTAGGGACTCGTCCATATTGAATTAAATATGATATATTAGATGTGGTAACATTTTTATTCAAATGCTTTGATGCCCACGAGCTTGCTTCTTTTATTGATAATAATTCTGTCATAATTTCTAGCTAAAATAATAAAGTACTTGTATATAGTAGTGAATGGAAAATTAAATAAATTTCTGTTTTACTTTACTGAAAATACTCAATAAAACAATTAGAATTGAAATTACTGACGCACTCATTGGTATTAACCAAGGACTCTCAGTATAAAAAGTTAATTCACTATTTAATGGAACATCAACAACGAGATAATCCTTTGTGTACATTGAGGTTTCGGAGATTGTTCTTCCAAGTGGGTCTATTAAACAACTAATTCCTCCATTAGCTGCACGTACAACTGAGCGTTTGTTTTCTACTGCTCTAATTACACTTATCTCTTTGTGTTGATAAGGTCCACTTGTGTCTCCGTACCAACTATCATTTGTAACAACAGAAATGAACTCTGCTCCCCTCTCGACAAATTGAGAAGTAAAGATTGGATAGATAGATTCGATGCAGATAATTCCGCCAATATTAATTTCCTTTTCATCAACCAATGTTTTAAATACAGTTGTATCATGCCCAGTATTCCAGCTTCCTATTCCAACATTCCATTTTATCCATTCACCAAGAAAAGGCAGAGATTCAACAAGTGGAACTTTCTCCCCAAATGGAACCAGTTTCATTTTGCCATATTTTTGAACGTCTTTACTACTGGGATTAAAAAGCAAAATTGAATTGTAGGATGTGTACATTACTTTCCCATCGCGTATAGGCTTTGCATCTTCTGGAGCTTTTTTAGTATTGTAATAATATGTAGCGTCTGGCATTCCTGTAAGAATGGAAACATTATTTGAATCCACAAATTTATGAATCCTGTTAACTTCATTCGGATAAGTTCCAGCTAGGAGATAAACAGGCAAAGCAGTTTCTGGCCAAATAATAATCTTTGCACCTTCCTCAATAGCTTTTTGACTTAACTCAAAGTATGAATTTATTTTTTGATTTAGATTTCCATCGCTCCATTTTTCATTTGGGTCAATGTTTGGTTGGATTAAACCAACTTTTACACTCCCATCTTGAGAAGAGAAACTGATAATTCTGTAATTACCATAAATAATTGGAATTATAATAATTAGAGTAAATATTGCCAAAGCCCTTTTGTTTGTTTTCCTAAGAGATAAATCTCTTTTAAATTGATAGACAAATATGTTTGCAAAAAGGATTAAAACCGAAAGTCCGTAAACCCCAACAATATCAGCTATTTGAATGTAGTTTGTAAAATACGAAAGCGAATTACCAAGAGTAAGCCAAGGGAAATTGAAATCAGTTAAACTATACGTAAACTCAAACGTAATCCAAAATAAAGGGAAAAGATAAAGAGCCAAGTTTTTATTGACATACTTTTTAGTCAAATAATAAAGCGTTGACGGAATGAGGAATACAAGCGGATTAAAAAAGAATAATGTTGTTCCAGCAATCATCAAAAATGGATCTGAATTTGGAAGCCAACCACCAACCCAATAGAGAGTAATAAGATTATAAATAAACATTGTGAAATATGTAAATCTATTTATATCAGCAAGTCCATCTCGTTTTTGAATTACAAAGAAGTATGGCACAAATGCAACAAAGACCAAGTAGGGTAGAGGAATTGGCGGATATGATATTCCAATCATTACTCCACTTAACAACCCGAGTAAAAGTTCTTTCCTTATTTCCTTTCTTTTCTCTGGGGTTTTAGGAATTCTATATTTAGCAAAAAATTTCAACTCTTTTTCCTTTTGATAAAATATTTAATTACAAAATAGAGAACTACAACAACCGTAATTGCTATACCAACTACAGAATATGTTGATAAATAATAATCAATCAATTCAACATTACTGCCAAGTAACATTCCAGCATAAATGATTAATATATTCCAAGCAAATGCAGAGATAGTTGAATAAAGAAAAGTCTTTAAAACTTCAAGTTCGTACACGCCAGTGAAAAAGCTTATAACAGATCGAGTTCCAGGCATAAATCTGTTTGCAAGAATTAATTTATATCCCCATTTATTAAACCAAATATCTGTGTTGCTTAATCCTTCTTGAGTAATGAACGAAAGCCTACCTGATCTAATTATTTTTTCCCCGAAAAGTTTTCCCATTAAATACATTAACATATAACCAAGAGAACTTCCAACACTTGCTATTACCAAAACTGGAATAAACTCCATTGATGTAGTTGCAATTAGCGAAGCACCAACAACCACAACAACATCGCTGGGTGATGGTGGAAATATATTTTCGATAAATGCAAAGAAGAATAATATTAGGTAAATCAGGACAGGATCGAGATTACTCATATAGAGCAGTGTGCTTTCTAACATTCTATTTTTTTACCATCATTACTGTTGAAATAACTTTAATGCCTTTTTCTTCACCCACAAATCCCATCCATTCGGAGGTTGTTGCTTTAACAGAAATTTGCTCAATATTACAATAGAGAATTGTTGCAATCTCTTTTCTCATCTCATCAATATAGGGTCTAAGTTTCGGACGTTGCAAAACAATTGTAGAATCCAGATTGCCGAGTTTGTAGCCCTCTGCTTCTACAAGTTTGTTCACTTCCGATAATAATATTTTACTATCAATGTCTTTATACGTTGGGTCAGTATCAGGAAAGTGCTTGCCTATATCGCCAAGTGCTAATGCACCAAGCATTGCATCACAAATTGAGTGCAATAATGCGTCAGCATCTGAATGCCCTTTTAATCCTCGTTCAAACGGGATTTCAATTCCACCTAGCATAAGTTTACGGTCATCTACAAATTGATGAACATCGTATCCAAATCCAATTCTGTTTTCTAAATTCATGTTTTTACTTTAAAGTCACTATAAGAAATCCTTTTTGGAATGATGAAGTAATCAATGGAAGATTGCTTCAAAAAAAATCTTGCAATGACGATTATTTTATTGTTCAATTTATTATTTCAAATACAGTAAATTCATTTCTAAACTCAAACCAATTGACTGAATGTGATTTTACATGAGATCGACTTGGCCCAATTTTTATATAATCAATTAATTCTTCTACTAAATATCTTTCGCCCTCTACTACAGTTACAACTTCACCTGTAAATAGATTTTTTGTGTAGCCGTACAATCCAATATTTTGAGCTTTTGAATAAACAAAATACCTAAACCCAACACCTTGAACTAATCCTGAAACCGCAATTTCAGCTTTTACTAAGTTACTTGCCATTATTTAATTATTAATTTTGATGTATTTAAAGTTAGTTATTAATATGAAAAATATCACCCAGATTAAACTATTTTCGCAGATTAGAAACAATTCCTTCATAACTTTCAGAAATTATAAGTCCAACAAAAATAAGTGTAGCTCCTAGTAATCCAAACGAAGTAATTCTTTCACTTAAAAATATAAAAGCAATAGCAGCAGCAAATATTGGTTCAAATGAATATACAATTCCAGCTTTTGTTGGAGTTACCAATTTTTGAAATTTAGTCTGAAGCGTTGTTGTAATAAGTGTAGCAAAAATTGATGTATAAATAATTCCAAAACTCAATTGTGATGTTAAATTAATTCGCAATGCTTCATAGTTTATTAAATCGAAAACAACAGCCATTGCAAATGCTAGGAATGCAGAAACTCCAATTTGAACAATTAGCAGCATCCAAAAAACATATTTGCTAGAAATCATATCTAGATATACAACATACATTGCAAAAAAGAGTGCACACAATAAAGTTAAGAAATCGCCGAAGTTAAAATTGGTTATAATATCATTTAGCAAAGTAATAATAGAGTTTCCGCCAGATAAGAATAATATTCCAATTAAAACTACAGCAACGCCAATAACAGAGCCAGTTTTAGGTTTCTTCTTTTCAATAAATAATTGCAAAAAAGGAATAAATGCTACTGCCGAACCAGTTAGGAACGCTGATTTAGTAGCGGATGTATATTTAAGCCCAACTGTTTGTAGGCTAAATCCTATAAAAAGAATGACTCCTAAAAATATTGACGGATAAATATTGACATTTTTCCAATCAAGTTTTTTACTTATCACAATGGGAAGCAGTATTAAACCAGCTATTAAAAACCGAAGCCCAATAAAAAGCATGGATGAAATATCTGTTAATGCTCCTTTAATAATTACAAATGTTGCACTCCAAAGTAATGTTACTATTAATAAATTTACTTCGCCTTTGTATTTGCTGTAGAAGGAACTATTCATTATCGTTGTAACCAAATGAATTTAATAGCCTTTCGTCGCTTCTCCACTTAGGACGCACTTTAACTCGCAAATCTAAATAAACTGGACGGTCAAGCAGTACTTCAATTGCTTCTCGAGCATATTTCCCAACTCTTTTTATTGCTTCGCCTCGTTTCCCTATTATTATTGGCTTTTGTGATTCACGCTCAACAACAATGGATGCCGAAATAAAATCTTTTCTTCCTTCTCGTTCGTTAAATTCTTCTATTAGAACTTCTGTGCTAAATGGAATTTCTTCTTTATAAATCTCAAATATTTTTTCACGAATAATTTCGGATACAAAAAACCGTTCGTGTTCATCGGTTACTTGATCATCAGGAAAATACTTTGGTCCCGTTGGAAGATTCTCAACTATGGCATCAACAACAGACGGAATGCTAAAACTTAGTAAAGCAGAAATAGGAACTATCTTTTCAAAAATATTTAATCCCTCAAATTTTGCAACCAATTTATTAACCATAGCTTCATTTGATTTGTCAATTTTATTTAGAACTAATATTTTTGGTTTTTTGTGTTTATCCAAAATTTGGTTAACTATTTTATCGCCAAGAGTTTTATTCCCATTCGGGTCTTCTATAACATCAACTAAAACCACAATAACATCCGCATCACGAACTGAGTTTTGAACAAAAGTAATAAATTTTTTCTGTAGCAAATAATTGGGATTTAATATTCCTGGAGTATCAAGAAAAATGATTTGATATTTCTCATCAGATAGAATCCCAAGAACTCTCTTTCTTGTAGTTTGCGGCTTGTTTGTTACAATAGATAATCGCTCACCAAGTATGCTATTCATCAATGTTGACTTACCCACATTGGGCTTACCAATTATTGCCACGTAACCAGATTTTGTATTCATCGTTCTTCTTTTTTGTTTTTGCAAAGATAGTGATTTGAGGTTAGAATGGATAGATGACATGAAGATATAAAAAAGAAACCCAAACCCGATGATTGGGATTGGGTTTCAAGTAGAAAAAAAATTATCTCTACTTACCAGCTTCAACCACAGCAATGGCAGACATATTTATAATATCATCAACACTTGCGTTACGTTGTAGTACATGAACGGGTTTATTCATTCCCATCATAATTGGTCCAATTGCAGTAGCAGATGTTAATTTATCCATTAACTTATATGTAATATTACCAGCAGAAAGATTAGGGAAAACTAGAATGTTTGCACGGCTTTTTAAATTACTAAACGGATATTCTTGGGATAATAATTCAAAATCTATTGCGGTATCAGCTTGCATTTCACCATCGCACACAATATCTGGACGTAATTCATTTACTATTCTTGTAGCCTTTCTCATTTTATTAGATTCTTCGTGCTTCACGCTTCCAAAATCACTAAATGACACCATTGCTACAGATGGTGTTATATCAAACTCTTTTACAGTATCTGCAGCAAGAATAGCTATTTCTGCAATCTCTTCGGCATTAGGATTAATATTTACAGAAGTATCTGCCAAGAAATAAACTTTCCCATTATTAATTAATACGTGCATTCCTGCAACTTTGTTAATCCCTTCTTTTACTCCAATACATTCTAAAGCTGGTTTAATTGTTTCTGGATAAAAAGCAGAAACACCACTTATTAAAGCATCTGCCTCACCAGTTTCAACCATCATTGAGCCAAAGTAGTTTGGACGACGGTGCATTAATTTTTCAGCTATTTCTTTTGTTACCTGTAAAGTTTCACAAGGTTGTTAATGTTTTTTATCTCACTTTGCGAAGTGAGATAACAGTAATTTAAGAGAAGTTGGGGGAACGAAAGG
>JAQICK010000101.1 GCA_027858595.1 Melioribacteraceae bacterium | reverse complement strand
TATCAATCGTTCTAGTTTATTTTAATTTGCTTTATTTGCTTTATAATTTATTTTTACATCTTCATCAATATTTTCAATAGTTAATACATCAGCCATAGAATGAATTTGAGCAACCAATTTTGATTGAGACGATTTTAAAATAATCTCTTTTGCCCTATAATTGTTCTCATAAATATCTAACAATTCTTGTTTTACTTCAGAAATATTTATTGCACGTTCAGCAGAAATTAGAATAGAATTGTCATATTTGTTTTTTACATAACTAATTCGATCTTTGTCTTCTAGCACATCAATTTTATTAAACAGTTTTATTTTAAGACTATCTTTGCATCCAAGCTCTTCGAGAGTTTCTTCAACTACTTTTATGTGGTCTTCGTAAAATGGATGCGAAATATCAATGACATGAAGAATAATATCAGCATCTTTAACAACGTTTAAAGTTGACTTAAAAGATGCAACAAGATTATGTGGCAGTTTACGAATGAAGCCTACAGTATCGCTTATCAAAACCTTTTTATCTTTCTCAAGTTCAAATGAGCGAGTTGTAGAATCGAGAGTTGCAAAAAGTTTATTTTCGGCAAGCACATCAGCATCAGTTAATAAATTTAAAAAAGTAGATTTACCTGCATTTGTATATCCAACAAGAGAAGCTTTGAGAAAATCTTGACGGTTTAAACTCTTGGTTATATCCTGCTTATCAATTGTTACTAAAACCTCTTTTAATTTAGAAATTCTAGTTCTGATTAAACGACGGTCAGTTTCTATCTGGGTTTCGCCGGGTCCTTTTGTTCCGATTCCACCATGTTGTTTTGAAAGATGTGTCCAAGCACGCGTTAATCTTGGAAGCATGTATTGAAGTTGGGCAAGTTCTACTTGGGTTTTAGCCTGTTTCGTTTTTGCGTGAGAAGCAAAAATGTCAAGAATTAATCCACTTCTATCAATTATTTTTATGTCAAGAAGCTTTTCAAGATTACGCACTTGAGTTGGGGATAAGTCTCCATCAAATATAACAAGCACAATTTCATTTAATTCAACTAACTCTGCTAGTTCCTCAACTTTGCCTTTCCCTACATAATATGCTTTGTCGGGTGCCGGTCTGTCTTGAATTACCTTTAAAATGGTTTCTGCTCCAGCAGTGTCTGCTAACATTTCTAACTCGTCTAAATGTTCTTCAACAACAAATTTTGTTTCGTTACGCTGTTTAATGGCAACTAACATTGCCCTTTCCATAACCATTTTTTTTACGTTTACATCTAACATCTTTTCTCCATGTGGGTCTAGCAGATATTTTTATAATTCCGCCAAATCTTTTTTGTTACTCTTCGCAATATACATTTCTAGTAGAGCTAATAATAATGCGATTATTAAAAATAGTTGCCATAATTCTGATCCATATTGTGCTTTAGCTATTTTTATTTTGTAATCATCGGATGATGAAATTTCTACAATAGTATTTGTTTTGTTATTAATTGTTTTTGTGAATGAATCTAGAGAAATTGGTTTTAAGTCTGGCTCGGCACTATTATAATTAACAGCTTTTATATCTAACATTTTATCGTTTGAATAAAAACTGTAAATTCCAACAAGATTGCTATTACTATAATTTAAATAATTATCTTTTTTAGAATTAATATTAATTAGATCATAACTCCCGTCGGGCCTTATAACTTTAATCTGATCTGATTTTCTCTGGGAAATATTTACAGATAAAATATCACCAGCAAGAAGCCCTTGTTCTTTTGAATAATTAGAAGACAGATAGCTTATTGATCGATTCATTAATGGTGCAAAAATATTTTTAAGAGGAAGATTACTCCACTCTATATTTGGAGCAACATTAAAAAATAGAATTCTACCTTTTTTCAATTTGTACTCACTTAAAAACGAAGAATTATCCTGTTGTGAAATAATAGTGTAGCCACTTCCGCGAGTAGTAAATTTTAGATGTTTATAGAAGTCTGGAGATTCAATCTCGCTATTTTTTTTGTTAAAGATTCCCTCAAAAATTGGATGAAGAAGATCAATTTTATTGAACGAATTAGTATCTTCAGAATGGAATTTTAAATACACTGGATATGATCTTAGATTTAATAGATTCT
>JAQICK010000458.1 GCA_027858595.1 Melioribacteraceae bacterium | reverse complement strand
AATAATAATAGTTCTAATTTGACACATGCACAAAATAAACAAGAAAAAATAAGTGGACTTACATTATTATTAAGTGTAAATTTGGAGTTCGAAAAAATAATATGCGTCCGTAGCTCAGCTGGATAGAGCACCAGATTTCGGCTCTGGGGGTCGAGGGTACGAATCCTTCCGGGCGTACTATAACATAACAAAAAAGTTCAGTGAATAAATTCCAAAATGACAATTAATGAGTAACAATACTTAATTTATATTTCCATATGCTATTTGATGAAAACAAATATAACTTTATGTTCGAGGCTTTAAAATTGGCTGAGATAGCATTCGATGAAGATGAGGTTCCAATTGGTGCGGTTGTTGTAAAAGATAATAAAATAATTGGTAAAGGATATAATCAAGTAGAAAAGCTAAATGATGCAACTGCCCACGCTGAAATAATTGCGATAACAAGTTCTACAAATAATATTAAAAGCAAAATATTGGATGGCTGCGATTTATATGTTACTGTTGAACCTTGTTTAATGTGTACTGGTGCAATTATCCTTTCAAGAATTGAGAATCTCTATTTTGCAACTGATGAACCAAAAACGGGGGCGTGCGGATCGGTTTATAATATTCCAAATGAAAATAGACTAAATCATAAAGTCAACATTTATTCTGGCATCTATGAGTTAGAGGCAAAAAATATTATGAAAAATTTCTTTACAAATAAACGGAAAGCAAAAAATAAATAGTTTTTATCTCAAAAGTTGTTGTAACTTATATTAAGATAAATTATCTTAACAAATTCATTTTTTTAATAATTTCCAGACTAATCATGCAAATAATTCTTTTCGGTGCTCCTGGTGTAGGTAAAGGAACTCAAGCAAAAATTTTAGCCAAAAAATATAATATCCAACATATTTCCACAGGTGATATTCTTCGTGATTCTATAAGGAACGAAACTGAATTTGGAATCATGGCTAAAAACTTAATGAATAAAGGAGAACTAGTTCCTGATGAATTAATTGGTCGTTTAGTAAAAGAGTTTCTTAAAAGCACTGATTATAAACAAGGTTTTATCCTTGATGGATTTCCTAGAACAATTGAACAATGTACTTTACTTGATGATATTTTTGATGAATTAAAAATTGAAAATCCTCATTTTATTATTTTGGAATCGGATACAGATATAATTGTAAACCGTCTTACAGCCAGAAGACAATGCACCAACTGTAATACAATTATTAGTTTGAAGCATGTAAAAGATGCGTCAACATGCCCCAGCTGCTGTATGGAAGGCACCTTTATTAAACGTGAAGATGACGATGAAGATGTTGTAAGAAAGAGATTAGATATTTATCGAAAAACAACTTTCCCTGTAATTGATTATTATCGTGAAAAGTATAATTTCATTTTCCTTAATGCTGCTGAACCAGTTGAAACTGTAACACAAAACATTATAGATAGACTAATCTAGTTAGCAATTCTTTACAAATCAGTTAAATGGTCTAATGATTCTGCACGTCCATCTTTCAATCTGATTATCCTACTTTTATATTTTTTAACTAAATCATAATTGTGAGTTGCAAAAAGAACCGAAGTTCCGCGAGAGCTAATTTTTGTAAGAATATCCAAAATCTCTGTTGATGTTTCAGGGTCTAAGTTACCAGTAGGTTCATCTGCAATTATTAATTTGGGTTCATTTATAATCGCTCTGGCAATGGCTATTCTCTGCTTCTCTCCGCCCGAAAGCTGGCTGATTTTGTTTTTTTGTTTATGAGCCAATCCAACTTCCGAAAGTACTTGATAGACTTTTCTTTTTACATCTTTTCTTTTTGCCCCAGTTATTTCAAGAACAAATGCTAAATTTTCATAAACTGTTCTATCTTCTAACAACTTAAAATCTTGAAAAATAATTCCAACATTTCTTCTTAAATTTGGTAGCATTTTAGGCTTAATAGTATCGCTACTAAATATATCGAACTGAACATAACCACCTTGTGGTATAACATTCATGTAAATCATTTGCAAAAGAGTGGTCTTTCCTGCTCCACTTTTCCCAATAAGAAATACAAATTCACCTTCCTCAACATTTAAGTTTAAGTCTGTAAATACTGGCTGGTTCTTGTAGTTAAATTCTACATTATTAACACTTAGCATCTATTCTCTTCATTATAAATTGTATTCGTTCACTATCCCCACTTGCATCTTCAAATGTAAAGGCTTCAAAGCAATCAACCACATAAAGGCCAGCATTTTCAGCAAGTTCAAAATAGAGTTCAAAATTATAAATTTTCTGTGAATGAACTTCCTCAAATATTTCACCACTTTCAAGTTTTACTTTAAACTTGTTTGAGTGTGTTTTTTTTTCAAAATTGTAATTACTTTTTTGAACGTACAAAATATTTTGGAACTTTCCTTTTCTATTTAATCTTCTTACATTCTTCAAACTGTTGTTTTCTAGACTTGCGTCGAATGTAAATACACCCTTATCACTTAGAACTCGGTGTACCTCCACAAAATATTGCTGCAATGCTTCTTCAGTCATTAAGTAATTTATGCTATCAAATGTGGAATATATAAAATCGAACTTCCCTTTCATTGGTATCGAAGTCATATCAGCACAAACACGTTTAAAGTCTTTATCGATAAGTGACAACATACTTTTAGAAATATCTAACAAAACTAGATTAGGAAAGATTCGGTGTAAATAGAAAGCCAATTTACCACTTCCAGAAGCTATTTCAAGAAATGAATTCGCCTCTGAATAATAGGATTCCTTTAAATCAGAAATATATTTCCCCCACTCATGATAGCTAATTGTCTTCATCAAATGGCCATAAATTTTTGCAACTATTTTGTACGGATCTTTAGTCATATTTATATTTTGGATAACGAACAGTTTCTATTATTAACAATTTCTCTTGCCCAATTAAAAGATTCTATAATGCTGGAAGGATTAGCTACCTGTTTACGTGCAATGTCAAAAGCAGTGCCGTGATCTGGAGAAGTTCTAATAATAGGTAGCCCAGCAGTGTAATTTACGCCCTTATCAAAATTTAATAATTTGAATGGAATTAATACCTGATCGTGATACATTCCAACCGTTATGTCAAATTTATGATGAAGTTTTTTTCCAAAAAATGCATCTGGGACAAAAGGTCCTTCTACATTAACACCTTTCTCACGCAACTCGTTTATGGCTGGAATTATTGTCTCAATTTCTTCCGTTCCAAGTTGCCCATTTTCTCCTGCGTGTGGGTTTAAACCTAGCACGGCTATTCTTGGATTTTTTAGCTTTAAATCGAATTCAAGGGTAGAGTGTGCTTGCATTACTGTATCCTTAATTTTTGAAATTGAAATATTATCAGATATAGTATTTAAAGGGATATGAATTGTAGTTAAGACAGCTTTAAATCTATCAGATAAAAACATCATCGAATAATTTTGGACTTTAGTTAAATGACCAAATAATTCCGTGTGCCCAGTAAATTCAACTCCTCCCATTTGCCATGCTTCTTTTGAAATTGGTGAAGTTATAATTGCAGAACCAAATTGATTTTTCACTAACTCATACGCTTTAAGTATTGCGTTATAACTAGTTAATCCAGAGTTTGCAGTTAATTTGCCAACTTTAAGTTCAGAATTTCCTATATCAAGAATTGAAACCTTCCCATTTCCAATTTTAGATTCTGAAAATGAGTTACATATTTCAAATGGAAATTCAATTGGTATATCTTCTTGGTAATACTCAAAAACATTTTTAGGGATAATTAAGGTAAGCTTATACTTCTCTTCAGAATAAAGTTGATTGAGAGCCTTGATTGAAATCTCTGGACCAATACCGTTAATATCACCACACGTAAAAATAAAGTTATCCAAATCTATTTAATCCTTTCAAATTTTCCAGTTCCAGTTTTATCGGAAAAATATATTTTCTCACTAATTAATTTATATTCCCATATTTCAATAACGTCATATACATCTTTAAATGTTCGTTCAATATTATCTGGTTTACCATAAACTATGTACGTTCTTCCTCTATCAGTATCTGCACCATCGCTTTTCCCAAGGGTATTATATTCATTTCTAACAAAATCAATTCGAGAATAAAATTCCTTAAATACTGGATTGAAAGAAGTTGAACTATCATCATCAAATTCTTTCCAAAAATGAAAAAGAGCTTGATATTCTTCATCATCGGAAAAATCGAGCAAACTATCGGCACTATGCTTAAATCCAATTGTTTCTAAATATTCTATTGCTTGTTCAGTATTCTCAAGAGATTTAGGTTTATCATACCATAAAACGGAAAGGTGGACAATCAGCACTGCACAACACAAAAAAAGAAACCAATTTAAATG
>JAQICK010000042.1 GCA_027858595.1 Melioribacteraceae bacterium | reverse complement strand
TTAAAAAATTGGTTCGAGATTAAAGGAAACAACTTTGAGACAACCGAAGAACTTTTTAATTGCGAAGGGGTTCAAGAACGGATTTGGCAAGAAGTAGAAGAGATGAATGTTGAATTTGGTAAAACACGAAAAATTAAAAAAATAAAATTATTAGCTGACGAATGGTCTGTTGACTCTGGAGAATTGACACCTACACAAAAAGTAAAAAGAAAAGTAATTCTTAAAAAATATGAAGAGTTAATTAACGAAATGTATGTAGAAGAAAAAAGCTAATAAAATTGAATTAGTATAAACTTATTTTATAAATAAATTGATTGAAAAATGAAAAGAATAATTAAAAAAGTAGTAGTGTTAGGATCCGGAGTTATGGGATCAAGAATTGCAATTCACTTTGCAAATATTGGTTGCGAAGTCTCTTTACTTGATATCGTTCCAAAAGAATTAACAGAGAAAGAAGCTAGCAAAGGGTTAACATTAGATGACAAACAAGTTCGAAACAGAATTGTGGATGAAAACCTTGCAGCAACAGTAAAAGCAAAACCATCTCCAGTTTATCATAGTTCATTTATTCCTAGAGTAAGAACGGGAAATTTTGATGACAATATGGATTGGTTAAAAGATTCAGATTGGACTATTGAAGTTGTGGTAGAGAATCTTGCAATCAAAAAAATGGTTTTCGAAAATGCGGAAAAATTTAGAAAACCAGGGTCATTAATAACAACAAATACTTCAGGAATTCCTATCCAATCAATGTTGGAGGGTAGAAGTGAAGATTTTCAAGAACACTTCTGTGGAACTCACTTTTTCAATCCTCCAAGATATTTACAGTTGTTGGAAATTGTTCCATCGGATAAAACTAAATTGGAAATAACAGATTTTCTTATGCACTACGGCGATTTATTCTTAGGAAAAACAACTGTGCTGTGTAAAGATACACCATCGTTTATTGCCAATAGAATTGGTGTGTTTAGCATTATGGCAATTTTTAAACTTCAAAAAGAAATGGGTTTAACAATTGAAGAGATAGATTCTTTAACTGGTCCAATTACAGGTAAACCTAAATCGGCAACGTTTAGAACAAGCGATGTTGTAGGAATTGATACGTTAGTGAAAGTAGCAACAAATAATTACACATCTTGCCCAGATGATGAACAGCGTGAAATAATGGTAATACCAGATTTTGTCAATAAGTTAGTTGAAAAGAATTGGCTTGGTGATAAGACTGGACAAGGTTTTTATAAAAAGTCGAAGGACGAAAAGGGTGCTAGAGTAATTCTAACTCTTGATTTAGAAAACTTTGAATATAGAGAAAAACAGAAAGCTAAGTTTGCTTCAGTAGGAGCAGCAAAGACAATTGATAATTTAGGCGATAGAATAAAATCTTTACATTATGCAAAAGATAATGCAGGAGAATTTTTACGAAAACTATCATCATATATCTTTGCATATTCCTCTAATAGAATTCCAGAAATAACAGATGAACTTTTCAAAGTTGATGATGCAATGCGTGCTGGTTTCGGTTGGGAAATAGGCCCATTTGAAACTTGGGATATTTTAGGAGTTGAAAAATTTGTTAGCAAGATGGAAGAAGACGGCCACAAACCGGCAGCTTGGGTTAAAGAAATGTTGGACAGTGGAATAAAATCTTTTTATACAATTGAAAATGGTGCAAAAAAATACTACGATCAAAAATCTAAATCGTATAAAAAAATATCAGGTAAAGAAGGGTTTATTATTCTTGATAACATTAGAGGAAATAAATCAGTATGGCAAAACTCAGGTGCAACCCTTCATGATATTGGAGATGGAGTTTTAAATCTTGAATTCCAAACCAAAATGAATGCTATTGGTGGCGAAATTATTGAAGGAATAAATAAGTCAATTGATATTGCAGAAAAAGATTTTAGAGGATTAGTGCTTGGCAATGATGGACAACATTTTTCTGCTGGTGCGAATCTTGCAATGATTCTTATGCTTGCAGTAGAACAAGATTGGGACGAACTTGAATTTGTTGTTCGACAATTTCAAAATACAATGATGCGTATTCGCTACTCTGGTATTCCAGTAGCGGCTGCACCGCATGGAATGGCTCTTGGAGGTGGATGTGAAACTTGCATACACTCTGATAGAATTGTTGCTTCAGCAGAAACTTATATAGGACTTGTAGAAGTGGGCGTTGGTGTAATTCCTGCAGGTGGTGGCTCCAAAGAGATGGCACTTCGTGCTTCGGATAATTATCAAAAAGATGTTGTTGAACTTCCAGAACTACAGAAAAGATTTTTAACTCTTGGTCAAGCGTCAGTTGCAACATCTGCTTATGAAGCCTACGATTTAGGAATTTTGAGAAAAGGCTATGATACTATTACGGTCAATCCTAATAGGATAATTGCTGATGCAAAACGAGCTGTAATTGAAATGGCTGATAATGGTTATACTCAACCAATTCAGAGAACAGATATTAAAGTATTGGGTAGAACTGCTTTAAGCTCAATATTGATAGGTGTAAATTCATTTAAACTTTCAGGGTATATTTCTGAACACGATCAAAAGATTGCCGAGAAATTAGCTTATGTTATGTGTGGAGGTGACTTGTCAAAACCAACTCTAGTTTCTGAGCAATATCTGCTTAATCTAGAAAGAGAAGCATTCCTTAGTTTGTGTGGAGAAAAGAAAAGTCTTGAAAGAATACAAAGTATTTTAAATACTGGAAAACCATTAAGAAATTAATTTTGATAAAATAAATTAAGAGTAAAGAATTATGAATGAAGCATATATAGTAACTGGGTATCGTTCACCCGTTGGAAAAGCTCCTCGTGGAAATTTTAAGTTTTACCGACCAGATGATTTAGCTGTTAACGTAATAAACCATCTGCTTAAATCAGTGCCAGAGTTAGACCCTTCAAGAGTGGATGATCTAATTGTTGGAAATGCTGTTCCTGAAGCAGAACAAGGAATGCAAATGGGGCGAATGATTTCGCTGAATAGCAATCTTCCGTTAAATGTTCCCGGTGTTACAGTTAATAGGTATTGTGCATCTGGAGTTGAAACTATTTCAATGGCAGTGGCAAAAATTAAAATGGGAATTGCTGATTGCATCATCGCTGGTGGAGCCGAGTCAATGTCATTAGTTCCTACAATTGGGTGGAAATTTACTGCTAATTACGACATCGCTACAAAGCATCCAGAGTTTTATTTAGCAATGGGAATCACTGCTGAAGAAGTGGTTAACGATTATGGAGTATCACGTGAAGATCAGGATGAGTTTGCATACAATTCTCATATGAAAGCAATTAGTGCAATAGAAAAAGGATATTTCAAAGATGAAATAGTTCCCATTGAAGTTGAAGAAACTTTCGTTGAGGGTGATAAGAAGAAAACTAGAACTAAGATTATAGATACTGATGAAGGTCCAAGGAAAGATACAACTCGTGAAGCTCTTGCAAGACTTAGACCGGTTTTTAGAGTCAACGGAACTGTAACTGCCGGAAATTCTTCGCAAACATCCGATGGTGCTGCATTTGTATTAGTTATGTCAGAAAAAATGGTGAAAGAATTAAACCTAGAACCTCAAGCTAGAATGGTATCCTATGCGGTTGCTGGTGTTGATCCACGAGTTATGGGCATTGGTCCAATTGCGGCTATTCCAAAAGCACTCGCAAAAGCAAACATGAAACTTGAGGATTTAAATTTGGTTGAACTCAACGAAGCTTTTGCTTCTCAATCGCTAGCGGTTGTTAGAGAAGTTGGATTAAATACCGAAACATTAAATGTAAATGGCGGAGCTATTGCTTTAGGACATCCGCTTGGATGCACTGGAGCAAAACTTACTATTTCAATGCTAAACGAATTAGGAAGAAGAAAGCAAAAGTATGGAATGGTAACTGCTTGTGTTGGTGGTGGGCAAGGTGTTGCATCAATATTTGAAAACCTGAAGTAATTGAAATAAATACTATGTAAAATATTTTAATAATTTTAATTTGAGAGAAAAAATCGTGGAAGAAAAATTAAAAAATGAAGTGCTGAGAGGTGGAGAGTTTCTAGTTAAAGAAACAGATCCCGCAACTATATTTATTCCAGAGGAATTATCCGAAGAGCAAAATATGATGGCTGATTTAGCTGCCGAGTTTGTGGCTAAAGAAATATCTCCAAACCTGGATAGAATTGATAAGCAAGAACCAGGCTTGACTGTGAAATTAGTTGAAAAGGCTGGTGAACTTGGACTTCTTGGAGTTTCAATTCCTGAAGAGTACGGCGGGCTTGGCGAAGACTTTAACACAAATACTGCACTTAATATTGAGATGGGTAGTGCTTTTGCATTTGGAGTTACATTTGCAGCTCATACTGGTATTGGTACTTTGCCAATTTTATATTACGGAACTAAGGAACAAAAGGATAAATATTTACCAGGTTTAGCTTCTGGCGAAATTAAATCGGCTTATTGTTTAACAGAACCCGGCTCTGGTTCCGATGCACTTGCAGCAAAAACTACAGCTGTCCTTTCTGAGGATGGTGAATACTACATTTTGAATGGTCAAAAAATGTGGATTACTAACGGCGGCTTTGCTGATATCTTAATAACATTTGCAAAAGTTGATGGCGAACATTTCACCGGTTTTATTATTGATACAACGTCTGATGGCTTTACTAAAGGCGAAGAAGAAAATAAACTTGGAATCAAAGGATCTTCAACTAGAGCTCTTTATTTGGATAATGTTAAAGTTCCCAAAGATCATGTTTTAGGTGAGATTGGAAAAGGGCATTATATAGCTTTTAATTTGTTGAATATCGGTCGCTTCAAACTTTGTGCTATGGCAACTGGAAGTGCAAAATATGTTTCTTCATTCAGTATTGCATACACAAATGAAAGAAAACAATTTAATCAATATATTTCAAGTTTTGGAGCAATAAAACATAAACTTGCCGAACAAGCAATTAAAATATTTGCAGCTGAATCAGTAACTTTTCGTATAAGTGATTTAATTGACAAAAAAGAAAAAGAGTTAAGTGCTGAAGGAAATTCATACGAAGAATCATTACGAAAAGCTGCCGAAGAATATGCAATTGAATGTGCAATGGCAAAAGTGTTTGGGTCTGAAGTGCTTGATTATGTAGTAGATGAAAGCGTTCAAGTTTTTGGTGGTTATGGTTACTCGGAAGAATATCCAGCCGCACGTGCATACAGAGATTCTAGAATTAATAGAATATTTGAAGGCACAAATGAAATAAATAGACTTCTAACAATTGATATGTTATTGAAAAGAGCAATGAAAGGTCACATTGATTTAATGGGACCAGCAATGGCAATCACTAAAGAACTTATGTCAATTCCAAGCTTCGGAGATGAAGAAGAAGGAATTCTATCTGCAGAAACGAAGGCTGTTCAAAATATTAAGAAGGCTGTTCTAATGGTAGCTGGTTCTGCAGCGCAGAAGTTTACTACTAAGTTAGCTTATGAACAAGAAATTATAATGAACGCAACCGATATGATTATTGAAGTTTACGCTTGTGAATCAGTATTGTTAAGAACTAAGAAACTAATAGCAATGAAAGGTGAAGAAGCTGCAAAGACTTATATTGAAATGACAAAAGTATATTTGAATGATTCTATTGATAAAATAAACCTATATGGCAAGCAGGCAATTACATCATATGCTGAAGGTGATGAACTTAAGCTAATGTTAATGGGCTTAAAACGCTTTACTAAATTTCAACCAGTTAATACAAAAGAATTAAGACGAAGTATTGCTGATAAATTAATTGAAGCAAACAAATATTGCTTCTAGAATTTTGGAAATAACATTTTGTGAAAATCCCCTCAGTTGAGGGGATTTTTATTATTTAGCGTTGCGTTTGGTCTGAAAAGTTAGTCTCTGTCATTGCGAGGCGTTATTTGCCAAAGCAATCTTCAGATTTCCAGACGAATTATATAGATTGCTTCACACTGTTCGCAATGACTATAATAAAAAACACCTTTTTAGAGTGGACTAAGCTGATTAAATTAGAACGGTAAAAAAACAATAATTATCATATTGGATAGAATGATGAATGAAAAATATAAAGAATCAATGCTAAAAGAAGATGCTTTAATTGACAAAGTGGTTGTAATTACTGGTGGTGGCACTGGGCTTGGGAAATCAATGGCAAAATATTTTCTGGGAATTGGTGCAAAGGTTGTAATTACAAGTCGTAAACTTGCTGTGCTTGAAGAAACTGTAAAAGAGTTATCCGAGCAAACCGGTGGTGAAATATTTGCTGTTGAATGTGATGTAAGAAAGTATGAGCAAATTGAAAATCTTTTAGCAAAATCAATTGAAAAATTTGGAAAGGTAAATGTTCTTGTTAACAATGCTGCAGGTAATTTCATCACTCCCACAGAAAGACTTTCTCATCGTGCGTTTGATATTATAACAGATATTGTTTTAAAAGGAACTTATTACAATACTCTAGCGTTCGGTAAATATTGGATTAAAGAAAAAATGGATGCAACGGTTTTAAATATTGTTACTACTTATGCTTGGACTGGCTCAGCTTTCGTAGTTCCCTCAGCGTCCGCAAAAGCTGGAGTATTAGCATTAACAAGATCATTAGCAGTAGAATGGGCAAAGTACGGAATTCGTTTTAATGCAATTGCACCAGGTCCATTTCCAACCAAAGGAGCTTGGGACAGATTATTCCCAGAAGACTTGAAAGATTTGTTGAATGTTGAAAAGAAAATCCCTTTGGGCAGAGTTGGTGATCATCAAGAATTAGCAAATCTTGCTGCATATTTAGTTTCCGATTATTCTGCATTCATGAATGGCGAAGTGGTCACTCTAGATGGAGGCGAATGGCTTAAAGGTGCCGGTGAATTTAATATGCTTGAAAGTATTCCAATGGAGATGTGGGATGAAATAGAAAAAGGCATTAGAGGGAAAAAGTAAATATTGATATTGCTTTGCGTTTTTATTTGTAATTGTACATCGTCCTTTGTAATATCATGTTATCAAAATTACATTTTACAAATTGCAGAATATTATGGATTACAAAAACTATAAATCAAAAACATATCAAACCGTCAAATTCCATGAAGTTGATATGATGGGTGTTGTTAATAATGCAGTCTATTTTAGTTATTTTGAAGATGCACGAATGAGCTATCTGGAAAAATTAAAAGAGAATTATAATTTGGATGAGTTGTTCGAAAATGACAATTATTTTATTATGGCACATAACGAAATTGACTATAAACTTCCGGCAGAATACAACGATAAAATAATTATCCATACAAAATTAGATTGGATAAAAAATACTAGTATCTGTTTTAAGCACACAATAGTTAATGAAAAAAATGACAATGTAATTGCAATTGGTGCTGGGGTAATGGTTCACATAAAACTTTCAACAAAAGAGAAACAAATATTGCCACAAGTATTCATTTCGGCAATTCAAGATTTTGAAGAGGGAGTCTTGAAGAAAAGAGAATGATTCGTTATGTTTAATTTCCAATAAATAAATTTGGGGGCTACATGAAGTTAGTATTTGATATTGAAACTGTAGGATGTGAATTTGAAACATTGTCCGAAAGCCAGCAGGAATTTATACTTCGCTATTCTGAAAAACAATCCAATGAAGTAGAGAAAGAAATAATGAGGGATGAAGCCATTCGCTATCTTTCTTTGTATCCGCTAACTGCAAGAGTTGTTGCAATAGGAATGCTGAACACAGAAACCGAACATTCTATGGTTTTGTTTGAAGATGATGAAGTGAAAGAGTGGGAATCTGAGGATAGTGGAATAAGATATTGCTCATATTCAGAACAAGAAATGCTTACCCATTTTTGGGAATATGCAAAAAAAGTTGATGCTGTAATAACATTCAACGGTCGAAATTTTGATATTCCATTTTTAATGTTACGTTCTGCTATGTTAAGAGTAAAACCAACCAGAAATTTTATTAGAAAAAGATACGACAACCACTCTCACATTGACTTGCTTGATAAATTTACTCAATATGGAATGACAAAGAAGTTTAATCTCGATTTTTATTGCCAGTCTTTCGGAATTGAATCTCCAAAATCACACGGAGTTTCTGGAATGGATGTGAAAGAACTTTATAACGCAGGGAAAGTTGAGGAAATTGCTACTTATTGTGCCCACGATGTTAAAGCAACATATCAACTTTATAAAATATGGGATGAGTTTCTAAATATTTAATTACTGAAAATATTTAGGACTAGAATTTCTACTATTTAACCAAAAAGTACTTTGTAGCATTGAATACACTTTTTCAACTTGAGTTGGTATAAATTTTTCTTTTTGTGAATTAACAAAGTGATCACAAATAACAGAAACAATTTTATCATCATTTAATTTATCGTATAATTCCAAGACAATAATTACTATCATTAAATTTATTAATTAACCAATAGAACTATTCCAAATGATTTTTCCGTGTTCATTTTTTAATAATATTGCAATGCCATTCGGTGTAATTTTTTCAAGCGAAATATATTCTTTGTCTTTTGCTTGATTTTTACTAGAAATGGGAACGTCTTTTTTAACCACTTTAGCTAAATCTTTAATTTCTTCATCCACAATCATCAGCATCTTTTTGTAATTAGTTAATTCAGTTCTTACT
>JAQICK010000336.1 GCA_027858595.1 Melioribacteraceae bacterium | reverse complement strand
AGTACCATTGTTATTTCTGCTTTAACTAAAGGATGAAATTTGTTCGAAAAGTAATTCGTAGAGGATGGCTAACCCATCCTCTATAAAGCACTTAATAAAAATTTCTAAGTTAAATGCTCATTAATTGCTGCGGCAGCTTTTCTACCTTCTCCCATTGCAAGAATTACTGTAGCAGCTCCAAGTACAATATCACCACCAGCGTACACACCATCTACTGATGTTTTCATTTTTTCGTCAACAATTAGATTGCCCCATTTGTTAACATCAAGTTCTGGAGTAGTTTGGCTAACTAATGGATTACTTCCATTTCCGATAGCAACAATTACCGTATCCAGATCAAGCATAAATTCGCTACCTTCAATTACTATTGGACGGCGGCGACCAGACGCATCTGGTTCGCCAAGTTCGTATCTCAAGCATTCCATTCCACTAACACGACTATTATCGTTGCCTTTTATGCTTTTAGCATTTTGAAGGAATAAAAATTGAACGCCTTCTTCTTTAGCGTGTTCAACTTCTTCAACACGTGCTGGCATTTCTTTTTCAGTTCTTCTATAAACCACATAAACATTTTCTGCACCAAGTCTCAGAGCCATACGAGCCGAATCCATAGCAACATTTCCGCCACCAAGAACAGCAACATTTTTTGAATGATAAAATGGTGTCGCTGAATTTTCTTCATCATAAGCTTTCATCAAATTAGCTCGAGTTAAGTATTCATTTGCTGAAAATACACCAACAAGATTTTCACCTTCAATGCCCATAAACATAGGAAGTCCTGCACCTGTACCAATAAATACGGAATCGAAACCATCTTTTTTCATTAAATCGAGTAATTTACGAGTTCTTCCAACAACATAATTCTTTTGGAATTTAACTCCCATTTTTGTTAGTGTTGAAACTTCTTGGTCAATTATAGTATTAGGCAATCTAAACTCTGGAATTCCATAACGCATAACCCCACCTAGTTTGTGGAATGCTTCAAAAAGAGTAACATCGTGACCTTCACGGCGAACATCTGCTGCGACTACAAGTCCGGCTGGACCACTACCAACAATTGCTACTTTTTTACCAGTTTCTGGTTTAGCTTCTGGAGGAGTTATCGTGCCTTGCTCACGTTCCCAATCGGCAACAAATCTTTCTAAACGACCAATTGCAACAGCTTTGTCCACATCCTTATAAAATTTCCCGGTTGCACAATGTAATTGGCACTGTGTTTCTTGTGGACAAACTCTTCCACAAATTGAAGGAAGAAGGGAAGTTTCTTTTATAACATCAATTGCACTTTGAAAGTCGTTATCAGCAATATGTTTAATAAAGCCTGGAATATTTATTTCAACTGGGCAATCAGCAATACAAGCTGGTTTAGCACATTGAATACAACGCATTGCTTCAACTCTTGCTTGCTCAGCAGAATATCCTACAGCAACTTCGTCTAAATTGTGTCTTCGAATATTCTCATCCTGTGCAGGCATCATTTGTGGAGGAATTGCTAATTGTTGCTTTTTTGTTATTGGTGTTTCTCTATTAAAAATTTCATCAAATAATATTTTTACTTGTTCATTTATTTCTGCTTGTGAAGGGTGACTCATTTTTTCTCCTCAACTTTTGCTT
This sequence comes from Melioribacteraceae bacterium, assembly GCA_027858595.1. Lineage (GTDB taxonomy): Bacteria > Bacteroidota > Ignavibacteria > Ignavibacteriales > Melioribacteraceae > 1-14-2-50-31-20. The sequence continues at coordinate 4,997 of JAQICK010000336.1, read as the reverse complement.
CAAATTCTTTATCAACATTACATTTATGAAGAGATTCTGTTTCAATTCCTTTATAAGAACTTAAACGAGCCATCATATTATCAAAATTAACTAAATGTCCGTCGAATTCGGGACCGTCAACACAAACAAATTTCACATCACTTCCAACATTTACACGACAACCACCACACATTCCAGTTCCATCAACCATAATTGTGTTAAGCGATACTTGAGTAAAAACTCCATAAGGTTTTGTAGTAAGTGAGCAGAATTTCATCATAATTGGAGGTCCAATTGCAATTACCATATCTGGTTTTGTAGCTTCATTTTCACATAATTCTTTTAACGGAGCAGTAACTAAACCTTTTCTTCCAAAAGAACCATCATCTGTACAAATAATTAGATTATCTGCAATTGCTCTCATTTCATCTTCTAGGATTATTAACTCTTTGTTTCTAGCACCGATAATTGTTGTAACTTCATTTCCAGCAGCTCTTAATGCTTGAGCAATTGGATGTAAAGGAGCAACGCCAATGCCTCCGCCAACACAAACAACCTTACCAAAATTCTCAATGTGAGTAGGTTTACCAAGAGGCCCAACTAATACTGGAAGATCGTCACCAACATTAAATTGAGATAGTTCGGTTGTAGTTTTCCCAACAACTTGAAAAATAAGTGTAATTGAACCTTCATCTTCATTTGCATCTGCAATTGTCAAGGGGATTCGTTCACCAAATTCCTCATCTGTTTGAAGAATTATGAATTGCCCCGCTTTTCTTTCTTCAACAATTAATGGTGCGTGAACACGCATTAAATACACGTCAGCTGATAACTTCTCTTTGTGGAGTATTTTAGCCATTAGTAAATCCTATAATTATATATATATATAAACTTTAATATTCTATTTAAAAGGGAATTACAAAAGTATCAAATAATGCTTACTTAACAAAAACATATTACCTTATTTTCAAGAAAAACAAGCATTTGTGGATAATTTAATCTGTAACATTTTGGAGTTGCTTCTCAAAACAGAACATTTGATAATAATTAAATTCTTTTTTTGTAAAAGGATGTTCTATTAACACCATTCTCTGAACTGTAAGAAATTGAATCCATTAATGTATCCATAATGTAAAGACCCATTCCACCTTCTGGGGCTGTCGATAAATCATCTGGGTCAAACTTAAGAGTTGGTTTATCAAAATTTGTACGTTTAATACCAGTCTCTAAAATGTCAACTTCAATTTTAGTTTTTGTAATTCCAACGATAATATCAATGTTATTACCTGGTTTTTCAAGATAGGAATGTTCTATGGAATTGTTTAGAGCTTCCATTAAACTGATAAGAACAGGATCACTGATTTCCTTATCAACCTTCTCTTCTTTCAAAAATGATTTTATCTTTCTTGATACCGTTGAAATATTGTGATATTCGCTAGTAATTGAAAATTTATTTATGGCCATTAAAAACGCAAAATTTATGAAGTGTTAAGATAAAAAACAAATGTGAATAGATGAAAACAATTGTGAATATTTTTTAGGTCAAATGTATAAATTTTTCTACAATTACTAAATTCAAATATTTTGAGTATTCAATCCAAAACCTTGTTTACTTACTTAAATCAACCAATACTATAAATGGCACTCTCTTTGAATAGAAAACTGGACAACAAAACAAGGAATACGCAATGAAAACTTTAGCATTTTTTTTACTTTTAGTACCTGCATTATCTTTTGGACAATACAACACTGCAGCAATAAATTTTGGACGATTCAGCCCTGCCGCAACAGATGGTGGATTTATAATTGGATATAAGGGAGAAAAATTTATGGATCAAAACTTAAGCATTGGGTGGAGTGCAAGTTGGTTTCATAAGGAATATGTTGACCAAGTTCTACTTAGTGAAGTTCAAAATTACTACGGCGTAGTGGATGGTTCAGTAACCGAGAACAAAGCTACAACAAATTTACATTCAGTTCCGCTAATGTTTTCACTAACATCATACTTCCCTCTGTTACCAGTTGTAAGTGCCTACCTCACGGGTAGTGCTGGACTTGAGGGCTTAATGATTGTTTATAAAAATTTACAAAATGAAAATGAAAATGAATTTAAAACGGCATGGGATTTTGCCTGGGAAATTGGAACAGGGCTCTCTTATAAATTAGGAAACCGCTCCGATTTTTATGGCGAAATTTCTTACCATAATGCAAACCCAAGTTGGAGCTATAAAGTTACTGATCAAAATACAGGGGCCATTAAATCCCTTGAGCAATCTTTTGATATGAGTGGAATCGCATTCAAATTTGGTTTTAAATTTCTATGGTAATTTTTCTGGGAACTATAGGGTAATCCAACAATAAATGTGGAAGTTTTGGAAAAGACTTCCGCATTTTTTCTTTATTTTAAAATTCAGAATTACAAAACTTGTTCTTTAATAAAAAATGAGAAGAATTTTTAAAACCAAAGATGTTATGATTAATATTACAGATAATGAATTAAATACAATTATGGATGACGAATTTTTGTTAATTAAAACAAAAGTTATTCCTAAAATTGAGGGACTACTATCAGAATCAAAAATAGAATTAATGAATTTGCTTGATAGCTCCCCTCCTCATTTACACCCAACGAATAAAGGCAAAATATCAAAAGGAGAAAGTTATCGTAACCTTCCATTTGTTATACTTGATTTCCCTAGTGTTTTTGAAAAAGAAAATATTTTCGCCTATAGAACTATGTTTTGGTGGGGTAATTTTTTCAGCTCAACGCTGCATCTTCAAGGAAAACATTTGGAGTTTTATCGAACTAAACTAATTTCTAATTTCGACAAGCTACTTAAAAATGATATTTATATCTGTGTTGCTACTACCCCTTGGGAATATCATTATGAAGAAGATAATTATGAAAAACTTACATCAAAACATAAAAATTTGATTTTGAAATCAAATTTTATAAAACTGAGTAAAAAAATTGAGCTTGAAGAATTTGCATCTGTTCCCAAATTAACATCAGATTTCTTATCATATTTAATTAATATATTAACTAAATAAACCTTAGTATTTTTACATCCACTATTTTAGGAAAAAATGTTTTTACCAACAACAAAAAAAGAGCTGAAAGAATTTGGATGGAGTAAGCTAGATATTATTCTAATAAGCGGTGATACTTATGTAGATAGCCCTTATATTGGAATTGCTATATTAGGGAATATCCTTGTAGATAAAGGCTTCCGTGTTGGAATTATTGCACAGCCAGATGTTAACTCAGCTTATGATATTTCTCGGTTAGGTGAACCTGAATTGTTTTGGGGTATTTCAGGTGGCAGTGTCGATTCGATGGTAGCAAATTATACGGCTTCTAAAAAACGTAGAAAGCAAGATGACTACACTCCTGGAGGCGAAAATAATAAACGTCCTGATAGAGCAGTTATAACATACACAAATCTAATTCGCAGAAATTTTAAAAATACAAAACCAATAATTCTTGGTGGAATTGAGGCAAGTTTAAGACGTGTTGCACATTACGATTTTTGGTCAAACAAACTACGTCGTTCAATACTTTTTGATTCCAAAGCAGATTACCTTGTTTATGGAATGGGAGAAAAAACTTCAATTGAGATTGCACATAAATTACAAAAAGGTAAGAGCATAACTGGAGTACGCGGATTATCGTATCTTTCAAATGAAAACAAATACGAGTATCTTCAACTTCCCTCCTTTGAAGAAACTGTTCAAGACAAAAATAAATTCACCGAAATGTTTAATGCTTTTTATCTTAACAACGATCCGCTATCGGCAAAAGGATTAGTGCAAAAGCATGGTGAAAGATTTTTAATCCAAAATCCACCACAGTATAACCCTACAACAGATGAAATGGATTATTATCACGACTTAAAATATGAACGTGAAACACATCCCTATTATAGAAAAGATGGAAAGGTAAGAGCACTTGATACAATACGATTTTCAATAAACACACATCGTGGTTGCTATGGTGAATGTAACTTCTGTGCTATCGCTGTCCATCAGGGGCAAACCATTAGCGGAAGAAGTGATAAATCAATTCTGAATGAAGCTAAAGAATACACCAAAATGAAAAACTTTAAAGGAAATATTTCTGATGTTGGCGGACCAACTGCAAACATGTATGGTTTTGAATGTGCAAAGAAATTAAAGTTAGGAAGTTGCGATGATAAAAGATGTATTGCCCCAACGACATGTAAAACATTACGACCAACTCACAAACCGCAAATAGATTTACTAAAAAAATTGAGAAAAACTGAAGGGATAAAAAAAGTATTTGTAGCCTCCGGAATACGATACGATATGGTTTTAGACGATAAGCAATATGGCGATGAGTATCTAAAAGAAATTGTGCAACACCACACTTCCGGACAACTAAAAATAGCCCCCGAACATTCTGAAGATAAAGTTTTAGAATTAATGGGAAAACCAGGTAAGCGATATTTAACTGAATTCCGAGACAAATTTTATCAATATTCCAAAGAGGTTGGTAAGAATCAGTTTTTGACTTACTATATGATTGCTGCACATCCGGGTTGCACCGAAAGCGATATGCGCAAATTAAAAGAATTTACTTCTGAAAAACTTGCTATGTCACCGGAGCAAGTTCAGGTTTTCACTCCAACGCCTTCTACATATTCAACGTTAATGTACTATACTGAAATAGACCCATTTACTGGAAAAAAACTCTTTGTGGAAAAGGATATTAATAAAGCAGTTTCACAAAAAAACATTGCTGTAGCAAAGAGAGTGAATTCAAAAGTAGGAAATAAATGGAACGATAATAAAAAGAGCTATCATTCCAAAGCTAAAAGACGTAAATAGAATCGCTAAAAAAAGCTTGTCATTTCGAATCCCGACTCAGTTTGTAGGGTGTGAGAACCGTAAGCTCACCCACAAAACTGGTTCGAAATGACACACCACTTAATACTTGTTAAGTAAAATTAACTCCCTACTAACTTCTTCCCTTTTGCAACAATATTATCTACAGTAAA
>JAQICK010000328.1 GCA_027858595.1 Melioribacteraceae bacterium | reverse complement strand
ATTTATTACTGCCATGGTGCAAAGCAGCAGTTCAACTACCGTTATGCTTGTCGGATTTGTAGAATCTGCTTTAATGCGTTTCATCGCTACTATTCCTGTGATTATTGGTTCAAGTATCGGAACAACCATAACCCCACAATTAATTGCCTTCAAACTTACAGACTATTCATTACTGATGATCGCCATTGGTTTTTTGTTACATCTCGGAAGCAAAAAAGAGATAAGTAAAAATATTGGGAACAGTATTTTAGGTTTTGGATTCCTCTTCTTCGGTATGCAAATTATGGCTGATGCTATGATTCCTCTGAGAACGAATGAAGTTTTCTTAGATTGGATAATACACATCCAAAATCCAGTATCTGCCATCATAATAGGGTTTGTATTAACAGCTATCATCCAAAGCAGTGCTGCTTTTATTGGGATTCTAATCATTTTAGCAAGTCAGGGGTTTTTAGGATTAGAAGCTGCCATCGCCTTTGTAATTGGCTCAAACCTTGGCACTTCTGCCACCGCTGTGATTTCATCTCTTCCTCTTGGAAGAGACGCTAAACGAGTGGCTTTTACCCATAGTTTTATTAAGCTAATCGGTATTTTACTTTTTGTATGGTGGATTCCATATTATGCTGAATTTTTAAGTAAAATAAATGTTTTTTTCGGCGACAATGCTGCAAATCAAAATATTCCTCGACTTATAGCGAATGCACACAGCTTTTTCAATATTTTTCTTGCCATTATTGTTTTACCGTTTACTAATAAATTGGGTGCATTTGTAGAAAAAATAATCCCGGACAAAAGCGTTGAAAAACCAAAAATCCGCACTTATTATTTAGATAACAAGCTTATTAGTAATCCGGCTCTTGCCATTAGTACCGCCAAGATGGAATTACTCAGGATGAGCAATAGTGTTCGTGAAGTGGTGGAAGAAGTGAAAAATATCTTTTTGTATAAACAAAAAGAATCTGTCAATAAAGTACATGAACTAGAAAAAGAAATTGATTTTTTACAACAAGAAATAAATCGATATTTAATTAGTATCTCTCAACAAGAAGTAGAAACAGAAAGGATTGAAGAGATTTTCAAACTCATCAATACAGCAAAAGAATTGGAACAAATTGGAGACATTGTTTCCACAAATCTATTAAAGAGAGCAGATGAATGGCTTTCCTGTGATCTAATGTTTTCTAAAGACGGGCTTGAAGAATTAAAAACATATCATTTACAGGTAATGAAACAAATCAGTCGTGCTATTGATGTTTTCGACGAAATGAATTTGGAAACAGCAAAACGAATGAAACAGAAGTTTAAAAAATATGCATTGATGGTAGAAGAGTTTGAAAAATCACATTACCAACGCTTGAGTAAAGATGTTGATGAATCCGTCAAAACATCAAAACTCCACTTGGAACTCTTAAATTTGCTTAAATCCATTAGCAATCATGCAACAAATATTGCCAGAATTCATTTAAACTGGACAAAAAACCATAAAGAAAGCTAGCTTAAATCCAAAGGAGTAGTGAGATTTTATCAAAGAAATTACTACTTTTGTGCCTTTGTAAAAAACAACTATTATGGATATTGCACCGAAGTATGATCCTTCAAAAACAGAAGATAAATGGTATGCCGATTGGCTGAAAAAGAATTATTTTCGTTCAAGCCCTGATGAAAGAGAGCCTTATTGTATTGTAATTCCTCCACCAAATGTTACTGGAGTTTTACATATGGGACATATGTTGAACAACACTATTCAGGATGTTTTGGTCAGAAGAGCACGAATGCAAGGAAAAAATGCTTGTTGGGTTCCGGGAACTGACCATGCTTCTATTGCCACTGAAGCTAAGGTAGTGAATAAGCTTAAAGAAGAAGGAATCGATAAGAAAAAACTGAGTAGAGATGAGTTCTTAAACCATGCGTGGGAATGGAAAGAAAAACACGGAGGCATTATCCTTGAACAACTTAAAAAACTTGGTGCGTCCTGCGATTGGGAACGAACACGTTTTACCATGGATGAAGCTTTATACGAATCAGTTATTGATACTTTTATTGATTTGTACGATAAAGACTTGATTTATCGAGGTGTTCGAATGGTTAACTGGGATCCAAAAGCCTTAACAGCCGTTTCTGACGAGGAAGTAATCCACAAAGAAGAGAAATCGAAATTATATTATGTGCAATATGAAGTTGAAGGAGAACAGGAAAAACTCACTATCGCCACTACTCGACCGGAAACCATACTAGGAGATACTGCCGTTTGTGTTAATCCAAACGATGAACGATATGCTGCTTTTCACGGTAAAAGGGTTATTGTTCCATTAGTAAACCGCTCTGTTCCTATTATTACAGACGAATATGTGGATATGGAATTCGGAACTGGTTGTTTGAAAATCACTCCAGCACACGATATTAATGATTACGAAATTGGAAACAAATACCA
>JAQICK010000100.1 GCA_027858595.1 Melioribacteraceae bacterium | reverse complement strand
GTATAATATCAAAATATTATTTTTGTTATCTAGAGGTGTTATTTATACAGATTTTTCAAAAATAAATTCTGAAGAAATTAGTAACTTTTAATGTTGAAGATATTACTTGATTTAATACCACATTCAATATTTACACAATACAATTACACGAGGAATTAATGAATATCAAAAGAATATTTGTTGAAAAGAAAGATGGGTTTAATATTGAATCTGAAGCTTTAACAAAAGAATTAAAAGAACTTCTTTTAATTCATGAAATTGAATCTATCAGAATTATACACAGATATGACATAGAAAATATTTCAGATGATACCTATTCCGTTGCAAGAAAAACAATATTTGCCGAACCTCCTGTAGATTTGGTTTATGATGAAACAATTGAAATTGATAAAAATGAAAGAGTATTTATTGTTGAATATCTGCCAGGGCAATATGATCAGCGTGCGGATTCTGCATCGCAATGTATTCAAATTGTAGCTCAAGGTGATAGACCAAATGTAAAATATGCAAAAGTGGTTATAGTTAAAGGGAATATTTCAGATTCGGATTTTGGAAAAATTAAAAGTTACATTATAAATCCAGTAGATTCTCGCGAAGCTATAATTGGAAAGCCAGCAACTTTGGTAGATGAAACATTTGTTCCAGAGGATATTGAAGATATCGATAATTTTATTTCGATGGATAAAAATTCATTAAGTAATCTGTTACACTATATGGGCTTGGCAATGGATTTGGAGGACTTAAAGTTCTGCCAGACATACTTCCGTGATGAGGAAAAAAGAAATCCAACAGTAACCGAAATGAAAATTTTGGATACATATTGGTCAGACCATTGCAGACACACAACATTTTCAACTACTATTTCGGATGTAGAATTTGAGGAAGGAAAAATATCCAACAAAATTAAAGAGACTTACGAACAATACTTAAAGGATAGAGAGCAAGTTTATGGAGAACGGCTCGATCAAAAAGAAATTAATTTTATGGACATTGCAACCCTTGCTATGAAAAAATTAAAGCAAGAAGGAAAGCTTGCGGGATTTGATGAATCGGAAGAAATAAACGCTTGCAGTATTGAAGTGAAGGTTGATATTGCTGGACAAGAAGAGGATTGGCTTGTGATGTTCAAAAATGAAACTCATAATCATCCAACTGAAATTGAACCTTTTGGTGGTGCTGCAACTTGTCTTGGCGGTGCAATTCGCGATCCACTTTCTGGACGTGCTTATGTTTATCAAGCTATGCGTGTTACTGGTTCTGGTGATCCACGAGTTCCAATATCTGAAACAATTGAAGGCAAATTACCTCAGCGAAAAATTACTACTGAAGCTGCTCATGGATATAGTTCATATGGAAATCAAATTGGTTTAAGCACTGGACTTGTGGATGAAATTTATCATCCAGGGTATGTTGCAAAAAGAATGGAAATTGGTGCTGTGATTGCTGCTGCTCCAAAGTATAATGTTGTTAGAGAAAGACCAACTCCAGGCGATGTTATTGTTCTACTTGGTGGAAAAACTGGACGCGATGGATGTGGAGGAGCAACTGGTTCTTCCAAAGCTCACACAGAAGATTCAATTATTACTTGTGGTGCTGAAGTCCAAAAAGGGAACGCACCTGAGGAAAGAAAAATTCAAAGACTTTTTAGAAATCCAGAAGTAACAAGAATGATAAAACGCTGCAACGATTTTGGTGCTGGTGGCGTATCTGTTGCAGTTGGTGAACTTGCAGATGGATTAGAAATAAATCTTGATATGATTCCTAAAAAATATGATGGACTTGATGGAACTGAACTTGCAATTTCAGAATCACAAGAACGAATGGCATGTGTAGTTAAAAAGGAAAACGAAATAGCATTCAAAGATGCAGTAGCAAAAGAGAATCTGGAAGCATCCACTGTTGCTGATGTGAAGGATGAAAAACGTGTAAAAATGTTATGGCGAGGAAAAACAATTGTTGATATTTCTCGCGAATTTCTTGATAGCAACGGTGCAACTAAAAATAGCAATGTGAAGATAACTGAACCAGAAGCGGAAACTTATTTTAATAAAGAAAATATAAATGATATAAAATCAGAATGGTTTAATATGCTTGCAGACCTAAATGTTGCAAGTAAAAAAGGATTAGTTGAACGATTTGACAATTGCGTTGGTGCTGCTACTGTTAATTATCCTTTTGGAGGAAAGTATCAACTTACGCCAACTGAAAGTATGACTGCAAAAATTCCAACATTGAAAGAGGAAACAACAACTGGAACAATAATGAGTTATGGATTTGATCCTTTCATTTCTACTTGGTCGCCATTTCATGGTGCAGTTTATGCGGTTGTTGAATCAGTTTCAAAAATTGTTGCTGCTGGTGGAAATTATAAATCTGTTTGGTTTAGTTTTCAAGAATATTTTGAACGACTTGGTGATAATCCAATAAGATGGGGAAAGCCAATGTCAGCCTTGCTTGGAGCTTATTATGCTCAATCACAATTTGAGAGAGCAGCAATTGGCGGTAAGGATAGTATGTCTGGCTCATTCAAAGATTTGGATGTTCCTCCAACATTGGTTTCATTTGCTGTGGATATTGCAAACCTAAACAACATTCTTTCTCCAGAATTTAAATCTGATAATTCAAATGTGATTTTCGTTCCAGTTAAACGAGAGGAAAATTATCTTCCAGATTTTAATTCACTCAAATCAAATTACGGAATAGTTTCAAAGATAGTTAAAGAAGAAAAAATTCATTCAATCCATACTACAAAAGGTAATGGAATAGCTGAAGCAATTAGCAAAATGACTTTTGGAAATAAAATTGGATTTAAGTTTCATCCTGAATTTGACACATCAAAATTATTCCAACCAGCTTATGGTGGATTGATTGTTGAGTTAAAAAGCGATGTAAATCCAACAGATTATTTTGAAGGAAATAATTTTATCCAACTAGGAAAAACAATTCCAGAAGAAAAAATAATTATTGGCAATGTTGAAATCAATCTGGAAGAAGCTATAAACACTTGGGCAGAACCGCTTGAAGATATTTTTCCAACAAAAGTTGAATGCAAAAAATCAGAGTTTGAAGATTACAGATTTGAAACTAAAAACATATTTGTATCAAAAAACAAAATTGCAAAACCACGAATTTTAATTCCAGTATTTCCTGGGACTAATAGCGAATACGATTCAGCAAAAGTTTTTGAGAAAGCAGGAGGAACTACAAGTATAATTCCAGTCCGAAATTTAACGTCTAAAATGTTAGAAGAAACTATAAACGAGTTGGCTGAAAGTATTAAGCAATCGCAAATAGTTTTTATTCCTGGTGGATTTAGTGCGGGCGATGAACCAGAAGGTAGTGGAAAATTTATTGCAGCCATGTTCCGAAATCCACAAATTAAAGATGCTGTAATGGACTTGCTTAAAAACCGTGATGGACTAATGCTTGGCATCTGTAATGGATTCCAGGCTTTGATAAAATTAGGACTTGTTCCGTACGGCGACATAAGAGAAATTGATGAAACCACTCCGACATTAACATTCAACAAAATTGGACGCCACGTTTCTAAAATTGTTTATGCAAAAACAAGTTCAAATCTTTCTCCTTGGCTTAGCAATGTTGAAGTTGGCTCTGTTCAAGCTGTTCCAATTTCGCACGGCGAAGGAAGATTTGTAGCTAATGATGAATGGCTTGGTAAGTTAAAATCAAGTGGACAAATTGCAACTCAATATGTCGATTTTAATGGCAACCCAACAATGGATGTTTTCTTTAATCCAAATAGCTCTGCTTTTGCAGTTGAAGGAATAACAAGTCTTGATGGAAGAGTCTTTGGCAAGATGGGACATAACGAAAGACTTGGAAATTTTGTTGGTCAGAATATCCCAGGCAATAAAGAAATAAAATTATTTGAAGCTGGTGTGGGGTATTTTAAGTAGAAAAGTGGAACGCTTGTTTCATAATTTATTAGGTTGAATATGATTAGAGTTTCTGCAAAATAAGTTTTTGTGTCTTGTCATTTCGAACGAATGTGAGAAATCTCGAATTATTCAAAAGATTTCTCACACAAAACGGGTTCGAAATGACATTTACTACTTTTGATACAACCCCTCCACTTAATTCACGAATATTTTTAGCGTTCCGAATCTCGAGAAATATAATTAGAAATACTCCTCAAGTCTTCTTTTGCTTGTAATGTCCAATTTACTCGAACCATTTTTCTATTTCTTCATCTAGATCATCTTCTGTTATAGTCATCCCATTTTCTGACTGAACATTGCCATTTTCAATCTTTGAAATCAAAATAAGTTTATCAACTAATTCATCAATTGAAAACTCTTCTGGGAATTCTTCAATTTGTTCTATAAGCTTTGTCTTAGTTAACATTTCCCCCTCAAATATCCTGAATTACTTTTGTCTTATCACCTCACAACAGGAGTACTTAATTATCTAAAATTTAACAAAATTCTTTCACAAAATTTGTTCGTTTTTCTCAATCTGGAGTGGGGTGTATTAGGTAAAAATCTGCTTGCTTATTTATCCGCCAAATATTTCTTTAATAATTCCCATTAATTTAATAGTAGTTTCTGGAATTTTTGTTCCAGGTCCAAAAATTGCGGATGCCCCAGTCTCATATAGAAATTCGTAATCTTGTGCTGGAATAACTCCGCCAATAATTACTATTATATCTTCGCGTCCTAGAGCTTTTAGTTCTGCAACTAATTGAGGAAGAAGAGTTTTATGTCCCGCAGCAAGAGAACTCATACCAAGAACGTGAACGTCATTTTCAACAGCTTGCATTGCAGCTTCTTTGGGAGTTTGAAATAGTGGACCTATATCAACATCAAAACCTAAATCGGCGTATGCTGTAGCAACCACTTTTGCACCACGGTCATGTCCGTCTTGTCCAAGTTTGGCAATCATTATTCGCGGGCGTCTGCCTTCCTCTGTTGCAAATTCGTCTGTAAGTATTTTTGCTTTTTCGACACTCATGTTTTTCTCAGAATTATATTCACCACTGTAAACACCAGAAATTGTTCTTGTTACAGCTTTGTATCTTCCGCTTGCTAATTCAACGGCATCGGATATTTCACCTAGAGTTGCTCTAACTCTCGCAGCTTCAATAGTTAGTTCTAATAGATTTCCTTCACCAGTTTTAGCACAGTTGGTTAAATTATCAAGTGCCAGTTTTACTGCTTCGCTATCTCTACTCGCTTTTATTGTTTCAAGTCTCTCAATTTGTGATAATCTAACAGCAGTATTATCAACGTCCAAAATATCCATTGGAGCTTCTTTTTCCAAACGGTATTTATTAACACCAACTATTGTATCTTCTCCAGAATCGATACGTGCTTGCTTGCGAGCCGAAGCTTCTTCAATTCGCATTTTAGGAATTCCAGCTTCAATTGCCTTTGTCATTCCTCCGTATGATTCCACTTCGAGAATGTGTTCCCAACCTTTTTCAACTAGTTCATTAGTTAATGATTCTACATAATAAGAGCCAGCCCAAGGGTCAATTACTTTTGTAATTTCTGTTTCGTCTTGTAAAAACAATTGTGTGTTACGTGCAATGCGTGCAGAGAAATCTGTTGGAAGTGCAATTGCCTCATCCAACGAATTTGTATGTAGCGATTGAGTATGCCCCATTGCCGCTGCCATTCCTTCAATGCAAGTTCTCACAACGTTGTTATAAGGGTCTTGTTCGGTTAAGCTCCATCCAGAAGTTTGCGAGTGAGTTCTTAAAGACATCGATTTTGGGTTTTTAGGGTTAAACTGTTTAATAAGTTTAGCCCAAATTAAACGAGCAGCACGCATCTTTGCAACTTCCATAAAGAAGTTCATTCCCTGTGCCCAGAAGAACGAAAGCCGCGGTGCAAAAGTGTCTATGTCCATTCCAGCAGCAATACCGGTGCGGACGTATTCTAATCCATCGGCTAAAGTGTATGCCATCTCTAAGTCTGCAGTTGCACCAGCTTCTTGCATGTGATATCCGGAAATTGAAATGCTGTTATACTTAGGCATTTTTTCGGATGTGAATTTGAAAATATCTGCAATTATTTTCATCGACATTTGCGGGGGATAGATATAAGTATTACGCACCATATATTCTTTTAAAATATCGTTTTGTATCGTTCCTGAAAGGAGTTCGTTCGAAACGCCTTGTTCTTCTGCTGCAACAATAAAGAATGCAAGTATTGGTAGAACAGCTCCGTTCATAGTCATTGAAACAGACATTTTTTCAAGAGGAATTTTATCAAAAAGAATTTTCATATCCTCAACAGAATCAATAGCAACGCCAGCTTTACCAACATCTCCAACTACACGTTCGTGATCAGAATCGTAACCTCTGTGAGTTGCTAAATCGAAAGCAACCGAAAGTCCCATTTGTCCTTGTGCAAGGTTTCTTCTGTAAAAAGCATTGCTCTCTTCGGCAGTAGAAAATCCAGCGTATTGACGAACCGTCCACGGACGCATTACATACATTGAGCTATATGGACCTCGCAAAAAGGGAGGTAGCCCTGACATATATTCGAGATGTTTAAAATCTTTTATATCATCCATTGTGTAAAGTGGTTTTACTTTAATATGTTCCATTGTGTTGGTTTCAAAATCGCTAACCTGCTTATTCGTAGTAGCGGTAAAGGATTTCTCCCAATTACTTCCGCTGGATTTATCGATTTCAAGTTGTAATTCTATTTCTGTAAAATTTGGGCTTTTCATTTTTTGCCTTTATGTTCTTTGCGTAATCTTCGCGTCTTTGCGTGATAAATTTCACGCAAAGTTCGCAAAGGTTATAATTCATAATTACTAATTATTCTTTTTAGAATTGAATGTGCATCAGCACCGAGATAAATAAACTCATCAACTCCAGCATTTTTATATTCTTCAATTTGTTCTTTTGGATATCCAGCAAGAACAACAGTAACATCATTTAGTTTAGTTTTCAATTTGCCAACTAACTCTGGAATAAACTCTTTGTATTTATCATCTGTTGAACAGATAACAACTATTTTGCAATTGGAATCAACTACTGCTCTAAAAGCTTCGTTATTTGAAGAAAATCCATTAGGATATTTCACATCTAAACCGCTAACCTCAAAGAAGTTGCGAGAGAAATCTGCTCTTCCTTTATATTCTTTAATACTTCCCATGTTTGCAAGAAACACGGATGGTTTACTTCCAGATTCTTTTGCAATTTGATTTGCTCTAATTCTTAATTCTTCAAAAGGTTCTGCCGCACGTCTTTTTATTATTGGAGCGATTTTTACTCTATCTATATCATTTACATTTACCCGACACGCACTTGTAATTTCGCCAAGTGTTGCACCTTGCAGAATTGCGTTTGCAGCTATATCAACACTATCTTTATTGCATTCTTTCGATAATATTTCTAACGCATTAAGAACTTTCTCGTTAGCATCCTGGCTTATAGATACTCTGAACTTCTGTAAAAATTCTGCTCGGCTTTTTTGTAATTCTTCGTTGTTAACTTTTCGCTCAACTAATAATTCCGCTGTTGGATTTGCATACATATTTGTTCCAACAATTACAGATTTACGTTTTGCTATTTTCGTTGCTCGCAGTTGATAAACTTCTTCAATATCATTTTGAATAAAATTATTTTTGAGTGATTTAATCATTCCGCCATTTTTCTCAATCTGTTGGAATTTCACCCATGCTTTTTTAGCAAGTTCTTCTGTTAGGTTTTCAACATAGTAAGAGCCACCAGCAGAATCAATAGTATTCCCGAAATGTGATTCTTCCTTTAGAATTATTTGCGTGTTACGTGCAATCCTTCTTGAAAAATCATCTGGAGTTGAAAACACAGAATCGAAAGGGGAGACTTGCAAACTATCTATACCTCCAACAATAGCGGAGAAAGTTTCAGTAGTTGTGCGTAACATATTTACAAATGGGTCAAACTTAGTTTTATTAAACTGTGATGAAATTGCGAAAATATTTATGGATTGCGATTCCTCATTTCCACCAAAAGCTGAAATTAAATTTTTCCAAAGGACTTTTGCAGCTCGAAACTTTGCGACTTCAGTAAAGAACGACGAGCCAGTTCCTAAAGTAACTTTTATATTTTGTGCTACGTCATTGATGTCCGCTCCCAAATCGACTAACTTGCGAACATACTCAGCAGCAGTTGCTAGCATAAATGCTAATTCTTGAACTGCATTTGCACCACTATTTATATAGGGAAGTGAACTCACATTACAAGTTTTAAGCAATGGAGCATTTTTAATTTTCCAATCCAATGATGTTTTGATCCCAGAGATTGCAGAATTAACAGGAACTGGAAGTTCTCCTTCGGATGCCCAATATCCAATAGGATCTGCTTCAACAGAGCCAGATAGTTTTGATAAATCAATATTGTTTTTTTTGCAATAAGCAGAGAGAATGGATAAAAAAGGAACAGAGGAAAATCCAGTGCTAATAAATATTGGATATTTAGTAATATCTACGCCATCCAGTGCACGCGATAAACTGCTTAATCCTGAAATTGAAAGTCCACCATTTCCAACATCTTCTGTCTTTGCGTAGTCTGCATCCAAGCCTAATTTGCTTGCTTTATCAAGAGAAATGTAAATACTGTTTTGTCCCTTGGTGAGTGCATCTTTTAGAGCGTTATTAAATTCATCCGCATCGGAAAGTTCAATTCTCTGATTTATCAACCACTCTGAATTGAAATACCCAGTTGAATTGGATGCTCTTGTGCTTCCACTTCCTGGATATTGATCTAGCAGAGAATTATTTTTTAAGGTCTCTCGAGTATATATTGGTTGAAGTTCAATGCCTTCAATCGTTTTGGTAATTAGCTTTTTTTCGAATGAAGCTCCCTTTAAATCCATTTCAACTTTGGCTTTCCATTCGTCGTATGTAGGAGGTGGAAAGTCTTTTTGTAAATCTATCGATTTAGGAAGTTCAAGTCTTTTATCGCTTGACTCATTATTCATATCAATCCTTTTAAGTATTCTAAATGTAGCGGACAAAATCTGTGCCAGTATTGTAAGAGTTGTAATTTAGGAAATGTTTCGTTTAGTAATCGAAATCGCAAAATAAACTTTCGTGTAAATTAAAAAATATTGTTTACGAAAATATAATTCTAAAAACTTAGAATTATGCAACTGATTGCTATCTAAACTTCTAAATATTACATCTTTAAGGAATGCGACGTAATTAATTTTATAAATTAAAACGAACTAGAAAATAGCAGGATTGGTTATCATAAACAATGTGATGGAACTAAATGCTTTTTATTTCCTAATCCGCTTTTAGATATTAGTATCATATTTTAGAATATATCCTTCGGTATTATTTTTTTTGACTTTTATCCATTCATCAAATTCTCCCAACAATTCTGTCCCAGTAATTATTTCACTCTGCTTAAGCATAATTATAATTTTGCTCCTATTGTTTGCTTCAGAATAAACTGGGGTATTATCTTCCACA
>JAQICK010000312.1 GCA_027858595.1 Melioribacteraceae bacterium | reverse complement strand
AGCATTACACTGTTGGTAATTTCACCAGACTCTTTAAACTCTTTAAGTTGTCTGAACATTTCTTTATCGGAGTACAACTTGCTTACTTCCAATTGCAGTTTTGCAGATTCTTTATAATCCTCTTCCAAACCGCTAATTGAAGCATCAAAATACTTTATATTGGATTGAGTGCTAAGACTATCAATTTTGCTATAATACTCTTCAACAAAATGTATAAATTTTTCTTTCATGAAATCCTTTCGACCTGGTTTCTTTATTTAATTTTCTAAATATTTATCTTTGCATTATCCCTTACAACTAGAAGAACCGCTGATTGCGAAACAATTATTAATCGTTCGCCATCTAGTTCAATTTCTATTGCATCTTTTTTCAAGAACAGTGCTTGATCGCCTTCCTTGGCTTCAAGAGGAATATACTTTGTACCACTTGTGTTTTTCCACGATTCATCATCCGTTGGAGCACCAACTGGATACCCTGGACCAACTTTTAAAATATATCCACTATGGACTTTTTCTTTTTCAATAACATTTGGTGGTAAGTAAAGTCCACCCTGCGATTTTTTATTTCCATCATACGGACGAATTAGAATTTTATCGCCAACTACAATTATTTTTTCTGTGTCTATCAAAATTTTCTCAGTTATTTGACGCAAATATACTGATTTAGAAAATATTATTAATGGATGTTTAGATAAAAAAATGAAAATATTTTGGAAAAAGAAAAGAATTTGATCAAAAATCTATAACACAAAAATGCACTTGGTTGTTATAAACAAAGGGCTTTTGCGGAGGGGGTGGGATTCGAACCCACGGTACCCGTGAAGGTACACACGCTTTCCAAGCGTGCCAGATAAGCCACTCCTGCACCTCTCCGAATGTAAACATTCTTCAAAAATTTGATTGCCTAACATAAATATTCTTTGTTACTATATCAAGAAATCCCTTGCTTCTTACCACAAGAGAGAATTCAACTTCTGCAAAACAAAGAATTTCACTATTTTGCAAATAGAATAATAGCAAAAACTATATCCCAATAATATTGGTTAGTAATAATAGGAGAAAAATTATGAAATCATTTACAATTAAAGAGATCAACAATATTCTTAAAGGTGAATTAGTTGGAAATACAAGTCAGAAAATAAATGGACCAGAACAATTAGAAAAAGCAAATGAAAATAACATTACATTTGTTGGTAGCTCAAAATATATCAACCTTTGGAAAACCTCAAAAGCCTGTGCTGCCATTGTTAACGATTCTTTAAATATTGAGACTGGTGAAAACCGTGCATTGATTAAAGTAAAAAATGCAGATTTAGCAATGGCAAAATTATTGGAAGTATTTGAGCCTGCTCCTCCACAATTTGATATTAATATTCATCCAACTGCTGTTATCCACGAAACTGCCTCAATTGGAGAAGATTGTAAAATTGGATCAGGATGCTATGTAGGAAAGAATGTTGTTTTGGGTAACACAGTTATTTTATATCCTAATGTTACAATTCTTGATGAAACAAAAATTGGGAACAACACTGTTATTTGGTCAGGCACAGTAATTCGTGATAGATGTGAAATTGGAACTCATTGTATTTTTCATTCAAATGTTAGTATTGGTGCTGATGGCTTTGGCTACCGCCCAAGTGATGACGGTAGAGGACTTGTTAAAATTCCTCAAATAGGAAATGTTGTTATTGGAAATCATGTTGAAATAGGTGCAAACTCGTGTGTTGATAGAGGCAAGTTTAGTTCAACAATTATTGGCGACGGTTGCAAAATTGACAACTTAGTTCAGATTGCACATAATTGTGTTATGGGGCGTTCGTGCATTATGGCTGGAAACAGTGGGCTTGCTGGCTCTGTAACTCTTGGTGATGGTGTTATTATTGGTGGAAGTGCCTCGATTAAAGATCATATAACTATACATGACGGTGCTATTGTAGGTGCTGGCTCTGGAGTGATAAAAGATGTTCAAGCGGGTAAAACTGTTTTAGGATATCCAGCAGCGGATGCAAAAGAGATGCTCAAACAGTGGGTGGCACTACGCAAACTTGGCAGATAAATATTCATTTTCTGCTAAAGTTAAATTCCACCACCGAAGTTTTTTGAAAGTTCTATTTCATATCCGTTAGGGTCTTGAATATAAATGGACTCTGAATTTTCCCATTTGAGAACTCCACCATAGTAGATTTGCAAATTCATCTTTTCGCACTTTTCTATAATTTCATCGAAGTTTTCTATATGCAAACCAAAGTGATGATAACCTTTTTTTTCGTATTTGGTAAAATTTTCAACTTCATATATGCAGAGTTTTACAACATCATTACCTACTATTGCTGAGTTTTCATCTGGTTGTTCTTTTCTTATTTCAAAGCCAAAAAGAGTTTTATAAAATTCTATTGTTTCTGAAAGATTTGAAACTTCCAGATTTATGTGATCGATACCAGTGGTTATTAGTTCCAATTTTATCTCCAAAACTGAGTAATTGTAAATTACACGAAATCCATTTTTGGTGGACTTTCCCTAAACGCTTATTACAGCAGAAAAATCTTTCCAATATTATAAGTAAGGAAAGCCATAATCCACGCAACTGTCATAGTGTAACTAATGTAAAAGGCTGTCCATTTCCAGGCACCAGCTTCTTTGTGAAATACAATTGATGCCGCCGCACAGGGAATGTAGAGTAAAACAAAAACCATTAATGCCAAAGCAACGGCTTGGTTGTAGTTCGGATTTTCAAGAAGTCGACTTCGCAAATCATTCGACTCTTCATCAACGTCACCTAGTGAATATAAGGTTCCCATTGTTGAGACAACAATTTCTTTTGCTGCAATTCCAGTAACAAGTGCAATGCCTAGTTTCCAATCGAAACCAAGTGGAGCAACAACTGGCTCAATTAATTTACCAAGTTGGCCAACAAATGAATGCTCTAATTGCTTAGATGATTCTTGAAATTCTAAGTCACTTATTACTTCAATCTTTTCGGTTTCATTATAATTGGTAGATATTAACACATCCGATTTTATTTGGTTATACTCTGCAGTAATCTCCTCGCTCTTTGGATAGTTGCTTGCAATCCATATTAAAATTGAAGCCCCTAAAATTATTGTTCCAGCTTTGCGTAGGTAGAGAGAGGCTTTTTGCCACATTTGTAGAAGTAACACTTTAAGAGATGGCATTCTGTATGGTGGCAGTTCCATTACAAAAGGCTCCGATTCCCCTTTGAAGACAGCAGTTTTAAGAAGCCGTGCAGTAATTAAAGCAATAACAATGCCCAACATATAAATTCCAAAAAGAGCATTGCCTGCTTGAGACGTACTGAAAAAAGTTCCTGCAACAAGTATGTAAACAGGAAATTTTGCGCTGCAACTCATGAAAGGAATTATAAGAAGCGTTGTAATTCTGTCACTTCTATTTCGCAAAGTTCTGGTTGCCATAAATGCAGGTACCGAGCAACCAAACCCTGTAATCATTGGTATAAACGACTTTCCGTGCAGACCAACTTTGTGCATAACTTTATCAATTACAAAAGCGGCACGTGCCATATATCCAGTTCCCTCTAGAAAAGACAGTGCAAAAAAGAGAATCATAATGTTTGGAAGAAAAATTAAAACTCCCCCAACACCGGAAATAATCCCGTCAACAATAATGGAACGCGTTGTAGGCTCAGTAATTACTTGCGATGCGGTTGTGCCAAGCCATCCAAAGAAAGCTTCAATCCAGTTCATTGGCGTTTCGCCAAGTGTAAATGTTAGCTGAAACATTGCCCACATAAAAAATATAAATAACGGAAGACCAGTAATTCTATTTATCAAAATAGAATCAATCATTTCAGAAGCGTTCTTTTTTCGTTTGGATGGATATTTTACTGTCTCTTTTATTGCACCCCGAATTAATGCGTGACGTTCTTCTTTTAGCATCATCTCCGGATCGCTGTCATATTTTTTCTCGGTTGTAGCAAGGGCTTCCGAAAGAACATGATTTACTTTAATCCAAACAGGATATTCGCGTACAGTTTTATAAACATCTTTATCGTTAACTAATAATTTAATAGCTAACCATCGTGGATAATACTTTGACGACAACTCTTCATCGGTCGAAATTATTTTAACAAGCTTCTCAATATACTCTTCCAGATACTGAGAGAATGAAAGTTTGTTTTTCTTTATAGAGATTTTCTCTGTAAAAAGTTCTACAGTGTGGTCAAAGAGTTCATCAATTCCCTGCCCAGTTACAGCAGACGTTGGTATAAAGTGAGTTCCAATTAATTTTTCTGCTTGATCTAAATCTATTTTGGTTTCTTGTTTCTCTAACTCGTCAAACATATTTAGTGCAACAAGAAGATTTGCTTGAACATCTATTAATTGAGTTGTTAAATATAAATTCCGTTCAAGATTTGTAGAATCGACAACATTAATAACAACATCTGGGTTTTCTTCCAGAATGTAATTTCTTGTAACTATCTCTTCGGGAGAATACGAGGTTAAACTGTAGGTGCCTGGTAAATCAATAATTTTTAATTCATATTCTTTATGAAAAACGGTTCCTTCATATTTTTCAACCGTAACACCAGAAAAATTTCCGACCTTTTGGTTTGCTCCAACAATTTTATTAAAAAGAGAAGTTTTACCACTATTCGGGTTACCTACTAAAGCTACTAATATTTGCTTCTTCATAATCAACTTGATGTGAGGTTTGAGATAATAGATAGAAGGGCAAGACCTAAGACTATTTTAATCTTCTGTCTACAATCTTTTATCTGGCTTCAAATCTCAAAACATTCCCCACCGTTTTTTATTGCCATTTTTTGATTTATTGATTTTAATTACTTTAACTTCTATACTTTTCGCTTCATAAATTCTTAGAGAAAGAATAAAACTATTTATCAAAATTTCAATCGGGTCGCCAAGTGGTGCAACTCGAATAATTTTTAACTCAACACCTTTAACTAATCCCATATCCAGAAGACGAAAGCGAACATCGCCTTTTGCACCCATTTTTGTAACTTCAACTAAATCACCAACTTTAACGTAATCTAATGTTGTTGTAAAATCATCACATTCTAATAAAA
>JAQICK010000019.1 GCA_027858595.1 Melioribacteraceae bacterium | reverse complement strand
AATAATAAAAACAATTTAAAATTAAGTGAGAAGCCATGAACGTACCATTATTAGATTTGAAAGCCCAGTATCAGTCACTAAAAAACGAATTAGATGCTGCAATATTACACACAGCTGAGACACAATATTTCATACTTGGTCCAGAAGTTCAAAAGCTTGAGGGCGAGATTTCTGAATATCTTGGAGCAAACCATTCTGTTGGTGTTTCCTCTGGTACAGATGCATTGCTATTGGCATTAATGGCTTTGGATATTAAAGCTGGCGATGAAGTTATAGTTCCAACATATTCATTCTTTGCAACTGCTGGAGTGGTTTCACGCTTAAACGCAATTCCAGTATTTGTTGATTGTGATCCAGTTACATTTAATATTGATCCGGCACAAATTGAAGCTAAAATTACAGATAAAACAAAAGCTATTATTCCAGTTCATTTATATGGACAGAGTGCTGACATGGATCCAATTATGGAGATTGCAAAGAAGCATAATCTAAAAGTTGTTGAAGATGGCGCTCAAGCTATTTCTGTTCAATACAAAGATGGCAAAAGTGTTGGTACTATTGGCGATGTTGGATGTTACTCGTTTTTCCCAAGTAAAAATCTTGGATGTTATGGTGATGGCGGAATGACTGTAACAATGGATCGTGATATTGCAGAATTACTGAAAGTAAAAAGAGTTCATGGTGGAAAACCAAAGTATTACCACGGTATGATTGGTGGAAACTTCCGCTTAGATGCAATTCAAGCTGGAGTTCTAAGCGTTAAACTTCCACACCTTGATGATTGGTCTCAAGCAAGAAGAGACAATGCAGCACTTTACACAAAACTATTTGTTGAAGCTGGATTAGCGGAAGAAGAAGGAAAAATCTCTTTAACTGAAAACAATAAAGTTCTTCTTCCTAAAGCGGTTTACAAACCCATGCAATCATCCAACCATTCATCCATTCAAAAAGATGTTTCGGAAAATTCCAACATTCCTTCTTTCCAACATTCCCAAAATGGTTTGGTGAACTATCATATCTATAATCAATATGTAATTAGAGTTGAAAATAGAGACGAACTTCTTGCTCACTTAAGAGAAAACAGTATTGGCTGTGAAATATATTATCCAGTATCTTTCCATCAACAAGAATGTTTTCAAGATTTACCAAGTTCAAAAGATGAATATCCAAATGCGGATTTTGCAGCTTCACACTCTATTGCATTACCTATTTATCCAGAATTAGCAAAAGAGCAAATTGAATTTGTAGTTCAAACAATTGAAGAATTTATAAAATAAAAATGGGACGCAGAAAAAGAAGGATTAATCATGAAAACGCATGATTGATTTTATTAAAAAATCTGTGTGCTTTTCTGTCTAATAAAATGAGAACTAAATGAAAGATATAAATGTTGCAATTATCGGTGCTGGGCGTTGGGGATTTAACCATGTGCGTACAGCAAACCAACTATTGGATGCAAAAGATATTACTGTTTTTGACTCATTTCCAGAAGTTGAAAACAAAATAAAAGAATTAAACTCAGAAATTAATTTTACTACTGATTTTAATTCAGTATTAGAAAACAAAGAAATTACAGCAGTAATTATCGCAACTCCAGCAGAAACACATTTTGAGATTGCAAAAAAATGTATGATGGCCGGAAAAAATGTTTTGGTTGAAAAACCAATTACGCTCGTTCCAAGCGAAGCAGAAGAACTTCTTAACCTCAGCCTTAGTCTCAACCTTAAGTTAATGGTTGGGCATGTGCTTCTTTTTCATCCAGCAGTATTAAGAATTAAAGATGGAATAGAAAATGGTGACATTGGAAATCTTCAGTATATATACAGCAACAGATTAAATCTTGGTGCTATAAGAAGTGAAGAAAATGCTCTTTGGTCTTTCGCTCCACATGATATTTCTGTAATTCAATTTCTGGTTGGAAATAACCCAACAGACATTCAAGCAAATGGTGGAGCTTATGTACAGAATGGAATTGAAGATACAACGATGACGTTTTTATCCTATCCCAACAATGTAAAAGCACACATTTTTGTTAGTTGGTTGCATCCATTCAAGGAACAAAGAATGGTAGTAATTGGCGATAAAGGAATGTACGTTTTTGAAGACTCCTTAAAAACAGAAAAGCTAAAATTCTTTCCTAAAGGATTTAAAGAAGTTGATGGAGTAATTGAAAAATTTGATGCTGACTATGAAGTAATTGAATTTGAAAACAAAATGCCATTAGCTGAAGAACAAAAACATTTTTACGAATCAATAGAGAACAACACTACTCCAAGAACAGATGGAAAGCATGCTCTTGAGGTTCTGGAAATACTTGATAGTGCTACGCAAGAATTGAAAAAAACAAACTTAAACCAAAAACAATAGGACACTGATAAATACTGATTAGTAATGAAAAAACATGATTAGATTTTAATAAAAATGACAATCAGCGAAAATCATAATTAATCATAATAGATCTGCGTCCCATTTAAGAGAGAGAGATAACATGGAAAATAATTTTTATGTAAACGAACACGCAATTGTTGATGATGGCGTTGAGCTTGGCGAAGGAACAAAAGTATGGCATTTTGCACATGTGCAATCGGGTTCTAAGATTGGGAAAAAATGTGTGTTGGGTCAAAATGTTAATGTTGGTAACAATGTAACTATTGGAGATTTTGTAAAGATACAGAATAATGTTTCGGTATATGAAGGCGTTACTCTTGAAGATTATGTGTTCTGTGGGCCATCGATGGTTTTTACAAACATCTTGAATCCAAGAAGCAAATACCCTCAAGTTGGGGCTGAGTTTTACATCAAAACATTAGTTAAGGAAGGTGCTTCACTTGGAGCAAACTCCACAATAGTTTGTGGACATACGGTTGGACGTTTTGCGATGGTAGGTGCTGGTTCGGTTGTAACAAAAGATGTCCCAGATTATGCACTAGTTGTAGGAAACCCAGCGAGAGTTATTGGTTGGTGGTCGGAAGCTGGCGAAAAACTGAATTTTGACGAGAATGGTTTGGCCATTTGTGGCAGAACTGGAATAAAATATAAGCTTAAAGACGAGAAGGTTGCTGAAATAGAATAATTTGTGCTATAATAATCATGGGTGTTTTGAACTATAGTCTTTAATTTTGCAAGGTTATTGATAACACTCTTCCAAAAACCATGGATGGTGAAATAGCTCTTACTAATGTAAAAATTCTTATTCGCGATTTGAAGTTGAAAGCTCTCTCTGGAGAAGATACTTCCAACGTAAGAACTGGTGTTTTTGTCGTTGCACTTAATATGGATGGAACATTAACAGAAATTACTCTTTCAGATTTACCTGCTGGAAGTTATGAATCATCAAAATTTGAAATTCACAAATTAGAAGCTCATGAAACTCCTCTCGACCCAGATTTTTCTGATGGAGATGATGATTCCTCAAGATATTCTGTTATTGTTGAGGGAACTTATTTAGGGGCTGGTTTTAGTTGCAAATCAAAAAAATCAGCACACCAACATGTGGCATTTGATGAACCTATTGAACTAGTTAATGGAAGTGAATTAAATGTTACTCTAGTTGTTAATCCATATTCTTGATTTATTAAAGACGGAATACCAATGGACCCAACTGATTCTAAGAATGAAAATGATATTGATAATTTAATTAAAACATCTTTTCACAAAGCATTTCGAGATAGAAACCGTGATGGTCAGCCTGATTAATCTTTTTTGTCCGCCAAGTTTATTTGGCGGATTTTTTTAGCAAACAAGATTAAAATAAGAGATGAATTGCGTTATAAAAACCCAAAGAAATATACACCGAAAATATAAAAACAATTATTGTTTGAAATAATGGGTTTTTACTTTAAAAAAACTACTAATTACCTTATTATCAACTCAAGAAAATATTTCCCTAAATTTAATTTATTATATTTGTATCCTTAAAAAACTCAAATAATGGATGAAGATGAAAGAACCAAATGTAAGTGTTGCAATTATGTCAAATAATGAAATTTTGTTTGAACTATATGGTGATTTTGAATGTTCGTGTAACAAAGTAAGATGTAGCGGTAAATACATTGCAAAATATGAAGATGAAAAAATTACAATTACAAATAATGCCGAAGCACATACCATAGAAAACAACACTATTTTTTCTGCAAAAAATATTGAGTCTGATGCTTTTCTTTTAAAGGATGTTCTAATAGGAAAAGATTTTCATTGGCAACAAAAAGAGAATCAACGTTTTCAGGGTTCATTAAAGTTTTTAATAGAAAATAATGTTTTAACCGCCGTTAATGTTCTTCCTGTTGAAAACTATTTAACTAGTGTGATTTCTTCCGAAATGAATGCAACAAGTTCTCCAGAGCTATTAAAAGCACACGCTATAATTTCAAGAAGTTGGTTGCTTGCTCAAATGGATAAAAGCGAGGACATTGTTACATCAAACCAAACATACGAATCTGAAATTAAAACTGAGGATGAACTCATCAAGTGGTACGACAAAGAAGATCATACTTTATATGATGTTTGTGCCGATGACCATTGCCAACGATACCAAGGCATGTCGAAGTTTCACGCACACAATGCACAAGATGCGGTGTTAAGTACACGTGGATTGGTTTTGAAATATGATGATAAAATTTGTGATGCAAGATTTTCAAAATCATGTGGTGGAATTTCAGAATCTTTCGAAAATGTTTGGGAGCCAGTTGAACACGCTTATTTACAAAAAATTATAGATTATAAATTTGAACCAGACGAGTATGACCTTGATTTAAGAAAAGAGGCCGCTGCTCAAAAATGGATTAGAAACAATCCTCCTGCATACTGTAATACGACAGATGAAAAAATTCTTTCGCAAGTATTGGTAGATTATGACCGCAATACTACTGACTTTTATAGATGGAAGGTTGAATATTCACAAGCTGAAATTACCCAATTAATTAAAAATAAATCTGGAATCGATTTTGGCGATATCCTTGATTTAATTCCTATTGAGCGAGGCCACTCTGGACGTATAATTAAGCTTAAAATTATCGGCACTAAAAAAACATTAACAATTGGTAAAGAATTAGAAATCAGAAAATTTCTTTCAGCTAGCCATCTTTATAGTTCTGCTTTTGTTATAGATGCCGAAGATGTTGTTGATGGAATTCCTCAAAAGTTTATTTTAACTGGTGCTGGTTGGGGTCATGGAGTTGGGCTTTGCCAAATTGGCGCTGCAGTTATGGGAGAAGTTGGATTTTCATTTGATGTTATTCTGCTACATTACTTTAAAAACTCAGAAATTAAAAGAATTTATGATTAGAAAGAAATAACATGGTTTTTCTAAATCCAACAATTTTATTGGGATTATTAGCTGCATCTATTCCTGTTATTCTTCATTTTTTAAATTTGCGGAAAATTAAAAAGATTGAGTTTAGCACCCTTGCCTTTTTAA
>JAQICK010000400.1 GCA_027858595.1 Melioribacteraceae bacterium | reverse complement strand
GTTAATGATATTTTATTGTAAAATAATCATAAATTGTCTAATTACAATTTTGCAGCGTGGATGTCTTTTCTTTACTTTTAAACATACAATCTCCGTGATGTTCTTACACGGAATCTCATTATGTGTCCGAGATGCTGAAATAAATTCAGCATGACAGTGCTTTTTGGTTAACCAGAGCCTTTTTGAAAATTAAGAATGCTGATATTATTAGAACTCAGCCATTCCTAACAACAAATTATTTCTTCTTCTAAAGTAATATTTTTTTAAAAATTGTGTTGTACATAAATTAAAAATATCTTAATTTACTATGTACCTAATAGGTTCTTAGTATTATTCTAATTACATAGGATGTCTTATTAAAATTATATTAATCATATTATTTTTAGCAACACAGATATACTCACAGACAGAACCTCCTAAACATGAAATGCGAGCAGCATGGTTATCAACAGTGCGTAATATCGATTGGCCTACTGCCCCAACAAATTCGTCAGAGAAAAAAATAGAAGATTTAATTGGCATTATTGATTACTTAAAAAATGCTAATCTAAATACTGTTATAATGCAAGTACGTCCAGCTAGCGATGCAATGTATGTTTCTAATATTGAGCCTTGGTCATATTGGTTAACTGGTCAGCAGGGAAAAGCACCTTCTCCATTTTTTGATCCTTTGCAAATTGCTATCGAGGAATCGCACAAACGCGGTATGGAACTCCACGCTTGGTTAAACCCTTATCGTGTTAGATTAGAAAGTTACAATCTTGCACTTGATGAAATGAATGTTGCCAGACAACATCCAGATTGGGTGTTAAATATTGATGGAGATGAAATTCTAGACCCTGGATTACCAGAAGTTCGCCAGCATATTGTTAATGTAATTACAGATATTATCACCAACTACGATCTTGATGCAATTCACTTTGACGACTATTTTTACCTAGAGAGTATTACAAATCAAGACGCAGAAACATTTGCTACTTATCCCAATGGCTTTACAAATTTGGGTGATTGGAGAAGAAATAATGTTAATGAATTATTACGAATGATTTATTCAACAATTCAAGTATTAAATCCAAGAGTTAAGTTTGGGCAAAGCCCTCCCGGAATTTGGAAAAGTGGAGTTCCAGAAGGAACCTCTGGTTGGAATGTATATAGTTCAATTTATTGTGATGCAGTAACTTGGTTTGATGAACAAATTATAGATTATTTGGCACCACAATTATATTGGGCTTTTAGTGGAGGACAAGATTACGGAAAACTAGCTCCTTGGTGGGCAAGTGTTAGCAACAACCGACACGTTTACCCTGGCTTAGCATTTTACAGAGTTGGCGAATCTACATTTGATAATACTCAAATTGGTAAGATGGTTTCTCTCAACCGTACTATCGATAATATTCAGGGCGAAGTTTACTTTACTTCAAATAACTTTGAAGAGAATAGAGGCGGAGTTAATGATACACTTAAAAATAATTATTACAAGTATCCTGCACTTGTTCCATCAATGGATTGGAAAGATATAGATGCTCCAAATAAACCTATAAATTTAAGATTTGATAGAGTCATAGGCGTAGGAACAACAGCACTTACTTGGGATATTCCAAGTGGCGAAGATATTAAGTTCTACGTTCTTTATCGTTCAACAAGTTCAAGTTTTGATACAACAAATATTTCTGATTCTAAAAACATATTTAAAATAACTTCTAATCATTATGTTCAAATTGATAATGACTTCCCAACAGAAAAGGCTTATTATTATGTTACTGCTCTCGATTGGAATAATAATGAAAGCAGTGTTAGTAATAGATTTGAATATGAGCCTGTATTAGTTTTACCAGATACTCCAAATTTGATTATGCCTTTAAATGCTGAAGCAAATGGACGTGACACTTTAAATTTTGTATGGAATTATGCAAACAATGCAAACTCATATTCTATTATAGTTGCCACTGATGCGGATTTTAATGACGTTGTAATTTCAGAAATTGCACTTCTGGATACATCATATCAATTAACTGGTTTAGCTGGCGAAACAGAATACTTCTGGAGTATTAATGCTGTTAACCTTGCTGGCGAAAGCGATTACGCAGAAAGTTACTCATTTACTACTGGGTATCCATCAGCTCCAGACTTGCATACTCCATCGTATAGATGGACAGATGTTGAACTGAATCCTCAATTTTCATGGAGTGGTAATCCTATTGCATCATCATATCATTTTGTATTGTCTGAAGGACTTGGTATAACTGTTGATAAAATAGTTTTAGATACAATTCTGGTTGATACTTTATTGCAAATATCAGACTTGAAACCAGGAAGTTTTTATGCATGGCATGTAAATTCAAATAATGAATATGGTACTAGCATTTGGCCTGATACATTATATCAGTTTCAAACAATTGTGATACTACCAGAAGTTCCAGTATTGGTTTCGCCACCTAATGAGCTAAGTACATTAAGTGATTCTGTTACGTTTGTTTGGCAAAAAGTTGGTGATTACTCTGATGGTTATAGAATTCAAGTATCTACTGATGAGGAATTTTCTAATAGAATATTTGATAGTGATAATATTAAGGACACAACAATTATCTTTGGTGGTTTTGAAGGAGCTACAACTTACTATTGGAAGGTAAGAGCTAATAACGATGGTGGAAGTAGTGATTTTTCAGAGATATATATATTTACAACTGGATTTCCAAAGCAAGAACCAACATTACTTTATCCAGAAGATGTTTCTCTTGATAGAGAGTTAAATCCTGTATTCAAATGGAGTAGCTCAGATTTGGCAACAGAGTACAATGTTCAGTTATCCAAAGGGACAGATGTTAATATCAATAATCTGCTAATAGACTCTACAGTTGTTGATACAACTTTGTACTTTGATGAATTAGAAGTAAACACAATTTACTCTTGGCGAGTTATGGGAAGTAATGAGTTTGGCTCAAGTGATTGGACCGGAATATTTAAATTCAAAACCTCTGCTGATTCTATCATTTCAGTTGATGATAATGATTTTAATCTTCCAGAAGAATATTATCTAGACCAGAATTATCCAAACCCTTTTAACCCAACAACAACAATATCATTTGGGTTATCCGAAGCAGGAATGACAACACTTACAGTCTATAATATTATTGGACAAGAAATAGATGTGCTGATTTCAGATTATTTAGAAGCTGGAGTTTATAAAATTCCTTTTAATGCTAATTCAGTTAATAAACGTATTACTAGTGGATTATATCTCTATAGGCTTGAGTCAAATAACTTTATTGCAATTAAGAAAATGTTATTATTAAAATAGTATTGAAAAATAAATTATTAAAAAATTAACAGTTAACACATAGGAAATTACATGAAAAAATTTCTACTATTTGTTTTTATTTTATCTCTTACCAATATTTCACTCTTCGCACAATCGGGGAAAATTACTGGAACAGTAACAGACGCCAATACAGGAGAGTCTTTAATTGGAGTTAATGTTATTCTCGATGGAACTACGTTTGGTGCTGCTACCGATTTAGATGGTTTCTTCGTAATTCTTAATGTAACTCCTGGTACCTATAATCTAAAAGCATCTTACATCGGATTTGCTCCAAAAACAATTACTAAACTACGCGTAAATATTGGTCAAACTAGTGAAGCAAATTTTGAATTAAGTGATGCTTCTATTAGAACCGATGAAGTTGTTGTTGTTGCAGTTACTCCAATAGTTCAACGAGATGTTGCTTCAAGTGGTGCAAATCTTAATGCAGAAGAGATTAGAAATTTGCCAGTTGTAAATATAGCAAGTGTTGTTGGTCTTCAAGCCGGTGTTGAAGGCGGCACAATCCGCGGAGGTTCTGGTGATGAAGTAGTTTATGAAGTGAACGGAATCTCAATGAGAGATGGCCGTGATAACTCTTCGTATAATAATTTAAGTATTACTTCTGTACAACAAATTAGAGTTCAATCTGGTGGTTTTACTGCCGATGTTGGCGATGTACGCTCAGGTTTAATTGAAGTAGTTACTAAAGAAGGTTCTAAGAATAAATATACTGTTAGTTTCCAAGGACAGTACAGACCTGCAGGAAATAAACATATTGGAGAATCTGTTAACGATCCTAATTCCTATTTTATAAGACCTTATCTTGATGATGATGTTGCTTGGACTGGCACAAACAATGGTGCATGGACTGAATACGAAAAACGTCAATATCCAGAATTTCAAGGGTGGAATTCTTTCGCTGAAGGAACTCTACAAAATGATGATCCAACAGATGATTTAACTCCAGAAGCTGCTCAAAGATTATTCCTTTGGCAATATAGAAAATCTTTTGATATAGAAGAACCTGATTACGATATCGATATGTCAGTTGGTGGACCTGTTCCATTCGCAAAATCTCTTGGTGGGTTAAGATTTTTCGCAAGTTACAAACAAAATCAAACTATGCTTTTAGTTCCACTATCTACTCCAGACTATTCTGATTACAACGGTTCTATTAAGCTAACATCTGATGTTGCTAAAGGAATGAAATTAATGGTTGAAGGACACTTTGGTTCACAATCTGGAACATCAATTAGTACTTCAGGAAGCACAGGTATTTTTAAGTCTGATTGGTATGTGGCTAATAGAGTCGATTACGGAAATTACACTAATGCAGTTCTTTTTTCAGATGCATATTTTTCACCTACAACTGTAAAGCGCTCAAGCATTGCAGCTAAGTTTACACATGTAATTAGTCCTACAACATTTTATACTGCTATTTTCAGCAATTTTAATTCAGACTATAGTACAAATCCTGGGACTGCTAGAGATTTAACTGAAAATAATCTTTTTGGAAATAGTTATTATGTTGATGAAGCTCCTTTTGGATACTACCAAGGAGCATCAGATGTTTGGAATGGGAGTAATATACTAATGGGTTCTGTTTATAGCCAGGGCCGTGATTCAAGTAAAGTATCACTCTATAATTTGAAGTTCGATTTGTCGAGTCAGATGAATAAATATAACAATGTAAAAGTTGGCTTTCTATTTAGAATGAGTGCATACGATACAAAATATGGTTTAGTTTCTGAACTTTATTCTACTAACAACCGTACATACCAATGGGATACAAAGCCAATTCTTTTTGCTGGTTATGTTCAAGACAAACTTGAATTTGAAGCTATGGTAACAACAATTGGTGTTCGTGTAGAATATTCTGATCCAAACACAGATTGGTATCAATATACAGCTTATGATCCTGGATTATCTGCTTCAAACTCGGATAACAGAGATAATCTCATAGTTAAAGAAGCTGTTACAAGTCAACTAACTATTATGCCTCGTTTAGGAGTGGCTTTTCCAATTACAGTAAACAGTAAATTATTTCTAAACTATGGGCATTATCAAACCCTACCAACTCCAAATAATTTATATCTCATAACAGAAGATACTTTCGGACAGGTTAATTCGATTGCAAACCCTTATGCCAATTTAGAAAAAACAATTACATACGAAGTTGGATACGAACATAATTTGTTAGACCAATATCTTTTAAGAATGACAGGGTACTACAAAGATATCACTAACGAGTCACGTGATATTAGATATCAAAGTGCAGATGGTACGGTCAATTATCTTAAAACAGAACCAATTCAGTATAGAGATATTAGAGGATTTGAAATTCAATTAAGTAAAAACCGTGGCGATTGGATATCTGGTTTTCTTAATTATAATTATATGGTTACTTCTCTTGGTAAATTTGGATGGGGAAGATATTATGAATCATCTGTTGACCAAACCGAATATATTAACACTTCAGGACAAACATGGTTCAAACAAAGTAAACCTATGCCTCGTCCACTAGCTAGAGCCAATATAGATTTATTTACTCCTGCGGGTTATGGTACTTTTATTAGTGGATGGAGATTAAATATTCTTTCAACCTGGAAAGCTGGTAGTTATACTTCTTGGAGTGGTGATGCTGGGTTAAGTGCAAAAACTACTAATAATTTACAATGGTTGGACTATTTTAATACAGATATTCGTCTATCAAAAGCATTAGATTTTGGGTCTTTCGACATTCAATTATATGTTCAAATAAATAATGTCTTCAATACTAAAGTTCTATCTTCTACAGGATTTTCAAGATTCAATTTTGATTACGATAATTATATGAGATCCTTACACTTGCCAGAGGATGTGGTTTCACTTGAAACTCATAGATACGAAAACGTTCCTGGTAGTGATCAACCTGGTGACTATAGAGTAACTGGTGCTGAATATACACCAATTGAAGCAGTTTCAAATATTAACAATATTGAGAGACCAATTGACGATTTAATTTATTTCGATTCATCAACAAGAAGATATTATGAATTTTCGGCTTCTTCTGGTTGGGAAAGAACTGATGAAAAGAAAATTCATCAAATTCTTGAAGATAAATCATATATAGATATGCCAAATTATAGTTTCTTTACATTCTTGAATCCAAGGAATATTTTCTTTGGATTAAAATTTAATATTTCTTTATAAAAGGAATCGAGTTTGGAAAATCAAAAGGTGGTTACAATATTAAAGTGTGTCATTGCGAATCCCGTGTGTGGGATGAAGCTCTGTAAGAGTCACTTAGGCAATCTGTTGCAGATTACTTCAGTCATATTCATTTATTCGTAAAGACGTATGAATTATAAAACTTTGAAATTATTAGGTAGAATTATGAAAAAAGATTTTTTAAAAATATTTTCAGTTCTGATTTTGGTGTTATTTATTTTACCAATGGGTGAAAATAATGCTCAATCTAGTATTGGAAAAATTGAAAAGTGGTTAAATGTTGGTTCTTTCCATAATTGGTATTCTAGTATTGGGGGAGAACGAGAATCTGATAATCCATCGGGAAAAGAGCAGCTATGGGGATGGCAATGGCCAGCCTACTATCCAAAGCAAGATGTGCAAGCAGCAAAAGGGCTATGGATTGGTTGCCGAAATTACACTGACCCGCAAGCTAGTACTACTTTTGATTATAAAGTTGTTCATTGCGGACCAAGACCGCAAACAGGAGGTTCTAGCGAATTTTTCCCTATTGAGTTTAAGCATTATGCTAAATTTCAACCTACAGATGTTAGAGTGGATGGAGAGTTAACATATTACCCTGGGCAACAAGTTAATATTGATGAACTAGACCCCAACATGCCTTATGATCAAATGATTTACAACTTGGTTAATACGCAACTTGGCATGACTATGAAACGAAAGATTTTTCAATTTAGTAACCCTTACTACGATAATTTTCATGTTACTGAATATACATTTATCAACACTGGTAATTTAGATGATGATGATGAAATTGAGAGAAAAAGTGGAGACTTGGAAGACGTATATTTCTACTTCCAAAGAAGACATGGATTTATTAAAGAAACACGAATACTTTTTGGTGACCCTACTTCTTGGGGTGCTAATACCATGAATAATGAAACTGGTCCTTATCCAGCTGGTAATAATGAAGTATTAAGATATTCTTATGCGTGGCATGGTTATTACGATAAATTTAGTGCATACAATAGTGTTGGTGGTCCAATATGGTATCCCGATGATGGATTTGGTGCAAGAATTAATGCTGCCGATACTGTTGGAAGACTTGCTGCACCTCACTTTGCAGGAATGTTAACTTTGTTTGCACAAAATGGAACTGATCCTTTAACCGATGATTCTGCTCAGCCAAGTACAACTGGTTATGAATCATCTGATGGTGCATTACAATATGCAGCGGATACTTTTAACGGTCAGCAAATGCAAGATAGATATAGTCTAATGGTTAAAGGGCATCCAGACCAAAGTCATGCAGATTGGATTACAGGTGGAGATTATGTTGGCTCTAAAATAGTTGGTGGTGATAAGTCAATTAACGGTGCGGGTTATTCTTACGTTAATGGTTACGGACCTTATCAAGTTGCCTACGGAGATAGTGTTAAAATAACTATTGTTGAAGGAGTTTCAGGATTAGGTAGAGATGAGGCAATTAGAATTGGAAAGTTATTTAAAGCAGGAAGTATAACAGATAGTGAAAAAAACATTGCTGTTCTTGGAGGTCAAGATTCTCTTCAAGTTACTTTTGAACGTGCAATGGATGCTTACACGAATAATTGGGATGTTCCTTTAGCACCTTATCCACCAAGGTCTTTTGAAGTTAATTCACGTGGTGGAAGAATAGATTTAAATTGGAGTGTTAATCCAGATGGCCCCGCAGTAAAAGGATTTGAAGTTTATAGAAATACTTTAGAGGCAGTGGATGGTTATGCAAGTAACGAGTACTTTTCAAAATTTGAAAAAATTGCTAGTCTAGATGCTAGTGCCATTGAATATCAAGATACAACTCAAAGGCAAGACATAGCTTACTATTACTATATTGTGTCAGTTGGCGAAGAGCAACCTGCAAACCCAGCATTAAATATTCCTGCATACACACTTAAAAGCAATAGGTCTTACACACAATCATATTCATCAGCTTATAAGAGAAGAAAAGGTGAAGAAAACATTACTGATAAAGTTAGGGTTTATCCTAATCCATACATTATTTCGGCAACAGATAATTGGATGTTTGGAAGCAGTAATGTTGAACGTAACAAAATTTCGTTCGATAAACTTTCTGGTACTTGTACTATTCTAATTTTTACTGAGCTTGGTGAGTTGATTAGAACAATAGATCATAAAAATGGTAGTGGTTCTGATGATTGGGATTTGCGAACATCATCTAACCAATTGGTTGTTAGCGGTATTTATCTTGCTGTAATTACAGATGATATTACTGGTGACAGAGAGATTGTTAAATTTTCGATAATTAGATAAAATTATAATAGGTACTTAAATGAATAATAAATTAAAAATTATCTTGTCTGTTATAATGCTGTTTTTTGCAGTACAAATTAATTTTGCTCAGGTAAAATTAGCTCAGAGTGGGATGAAATTTTTAAGCATGAGTGGAGATTCACGAAGTGCTGCTTTGAGTGGTGCAGTTACTTCATTAGAAGGAAATTCAGCTTCTCTTTTTTATAATCCATCAAGTATTTCACGTCAAACTTCATTATTTGATATTAGTTTTACAAATACATTATGGATTGCAGACATAAATTATATTCATGCTGCTATTACTTTTGCTCCTTCAAATGGTCTTTATGGTGTTTTTGGGTTCTCATTTGTTAATGTTGATTATGGAACTTTTATCAAAACAATTATTGGACCTGATGGTGGTTCACTTGATATTGGGAATTATAAACCTTCTGCACTGGCGGTTGGATTTAGCTATTCTAAAGCTCTTTCTGATAAGTTTTCTGTAGGTGGAGATGTAAGATATGTATATCAAGATTATGGTAGCGGACATGTGGTTGGTGGAACTTATGATAATATGATAACTCAAAAAATTGATATCGATGTATTTTCGTTTGATTTTGGAGTTTTATATAAAACTGGTTACAAAAGCCTGAATTTTGGTATGTCAATAAGAAATTTTTCTCAAGAGATTGCTTTTGTTGATGAAAGTTTTCAATTACCTCTTACATTCACTCTTGGATTATCAATGAATTTGCTTGATATTTGGTCGGTTGATCTAAAACAACACTCATTCCTTTTTTCAGTTGATGCAGAGCATCCTCGCGATAATGAAGAATTAATAAGATTTGGAGGGGAGTATACTTTTAATAATTCTTTTGTATTACGTGGTGGATATATAACAAATTCAGATATAGGCAATTTTAGTTTTGGTGCAGGTATAAAAGTTGAGCAAGATGGCATTAAATTTGGATTTGATTATACTTACTCAATATCAGAATACTTTAAAGATATTCAAAGAGTCGGTGTTAATATGTCATTCTAAAAGAGTTTAATAAAAGTAGAATAATTAAAAATTTATTTAAAGTTCCATCTGGAAAAAACATAGGATTAATCAGATGAAAAATAACAAAATAGTTTTATCTAAGATATTATTTGTGGTATTCACTCTAACAGTTTTAAATGTAAGCTGTAGCCCAGATGTTACTCCAAGTCTGTACTCAGATCAAGATGGTGGAGCAACACCTGTTATTACTTCTCTAGTACCAACTCAAGGTTTAGCAGGTGTAACAGAGATTACAATTTCTGGTGAAAATTTCTCAACAGAGACATCTGATAATTTTGTTTTCTTTGGTCCCCTAAAAGCAAAAATTTTAAGTGCATCAGCGAGTGAATTGAAAATTTTAGCTCCAGATTTGGTAGATGATTCAATTCAAGTAAAAATTGCTGTGTCTGGTGTAGAAAAATTTAGTAATACTGAATTATATAAATTGGATGCAGCTGTTGAAGAGGTTTATCCTTTTCAAGGTTTTCAACAACCGTACGCCGTAACAACGGATGAGCTTGGAAATCTTTATATATCATTAACAGAAGATGGAACTGGTAAAGGAATTAAAAAAATCACCCCAGCTGGAGAAATGACAGATTATGCTCCTCTTGGTACATATGAAACATTTTTTTGGAGCATGAAATATAAAACAGGTGGAAATCTATATGCTGTAAAGGGAGTACAAGCTGTGTTTGAAATTACGGAAGGAAATCCTACTTCTATCTTTGCTATACTTGATGGAGGAACAGCTATGGTTGACTTAGACTTTGACAAAGACCAAAATATTTGGACTGCAGGAAAAGGGGGTAAAATATATAGAGTTACTCCTGAGAAAGATGTAAAAGCATTTGATTTTGAAGATGATGTTGCTGCTGTAAGAATTTTTAACGATTACTTGTATCTTGCTTCAAAATCAGATGGGATTCAAAATATTATTAGAATGCCGATTATCTCTGCAGATAGTCTTGGTTCAGCAGAAGTTTATTTCCAATTTTCTGCTAATGTGGAACCAGGAACTGAAGTTAAATCGTTCACTTTTGCAGCTGATGGTAGTATGTATATTGCCACTAAATCTATATCTGGTTCAGAAGATCCTATGAACCCAATAATGTATGTTAATACAGATGGTTCTTTTGGAATTTGGTATCCTGACTTAATAGGTTCTTTTGCTTCCACAATTACATGGGGTTCAGATATCAATGCTTTTATGATTAGAGATAAATATGTTAACAGTTCGGATGTTACTGTTTTTACTCAGTCTATTTTTAAGTTAAACATGGAGCGTTTAGGTGCTCCTGAGTATGGAAGAGATTAATTAAAATAATCAGATTACTATTCTAAGACAAAGAGTTGTTTTGTATATAGTAATTAGTATAATTCTAATTACTATATAAGTTTATTTTTACTAAATGG
The DNA here is from genome assembly GCA_027858595.1 of Melioribacteraceae bacterium. Classification (GTDB taxonomy): domain Bacteria; phylum Bacteroidota; class Ignavibacteria; order Ignavibacteriales; family Melioribacteraceae; genus 1-14-2-50-31-20. The sequence goes on along the minus strand of JAQICK010000400.1, from coordinate 7,957 downwards.
AGAATTACAATGAAAAAAGTATTAACATTTTTAGCACTTGCCACATTATTTTTATCTACTAATAATGGACAATGGACAAACGAAGGAATATGGCCTGACTCAACAAATTATGCTACACATGGTATAGCAGTTGATCCTGACGGTAAAGTATGGTTTGCAAATCACTATTTGCACGATAGTTGGACAACTCCTGATAATGATATTATTAGTACTGCCGCCATTTACGTTTGGAATTCAGACGGCACACCAGCAGATTTTTCTCCAATTCATACTGTAAATACAGGTAATGGATTTGTGCAAGACACTTTAAATTCATATTGTAGAGGTTTAGGTATTGATGAATTAGGCAATATTTTATATGTAAATTCTGCTAGCAAAATGTTTAAAATTGATTATAAAACTGGTGAAGGAATAGCTAGAACAGAAATGCCTGAAATTGGCTCATCTCCTACAGCACCATCTGTTTCTAATGATGGAACTATTTTTGTAGGACCAGTTGTTGGAGGTGGGACAACACAAATTGCAACATATAATTCTGATCTAGAATACTTAGGTGCAGCAGTTGTAGGACCACCAGAGACTTCTAGAACTCTGGAGGTTTCTCCTGATGGACTTACAATTTATTGGATTCCTTTTACAGCATCCAAAGTATATATTTACACAAGAGAGAATACTTTATCTAATTTTACATTAGCAGATTCAACTCTTGAAGGAATAGTTTGTGAATCTAGTGCCTGGAATAAAAAAACGGGAGATTTATGGGTATCAAATTTGGGTGATAATGGCGAGTTTACAAATTGTACTTGGTATGCATATAACACAGATTCATTTACAATTGTAGATAGCTTAAAATGGAATATTAGCGATGTAGCAGACGAAAAACCTAGAGGTATTGACTTCAACTATGAGGGAAATATTGCATATATTGGAACTTTTGCTAATTCTAATGAAAGAATGCAGAAGGTGATACTAGGAGGAGTTGGCGTTAAGGAAATTGGATTAGAAATTCCTAGTAAATATGAGCTTTCTCAAAATTATCCAAATCCATTTAACCCAACAACTGTTATTAATTTTTCAATTCCGCAAAGTGATTTTGTAACTGTTAAAGTTTACAATACACTTGGTCAAGAAGTTGCAGAATTAGTAAACAGTGTAAAAGCTGCTGGTTCGTTTGAAGTCTCTTTTGATGCCTCAGATTTAACTTCAGGAATGTACATTTACAAAATTCAAGCTGGTAAATTTTCAGCTACAAAGAAAATGCTCTTACTAAAATAAAATATTTTGGTATAGTCCCGATTTTTCCTTTCGGGGATGCTCCTTAAATAAGGTGAATTAATTGGTTACTTTATTTAACCTTATTGTTCAAGCCGGTTTTATAGCCGGCTTTTTTATTTATCCTCCTTTTGATTAACTTTACATCAAATAATTTTAATGCTGAGTTAATTACAGAATCAATCTATAATCTTTTATCAAAAATCTAATTTATGAATATACTAGGAATATCAGCGTTCTACCACGATAGTGCAGCAGCATTAGTTATTGATGGAAAAATAATTGCAGCAGCTCAGGAAGAGCGATTCTCTCGAAAAAAACATGATCACCGTTTCCCAATAAATGCAGTAAATTATTGCTTGGAAGAAGCTAACTTATCGATAGATGACATAGATTTTGTTGCTTTTTATGACAAGCCATTCCTAAAGTTTGAACGCATTCTTGAAACATATCTAACATATGCACCAAAGGGAATTAGATCATTCATAAAAGCGATTCCACTTTGGATAAAAGAGAAATTGTGGATAAAGGAAGTAATTGCTTCTGAGCTTAATTATAAAGGAAAAATCCTTTTCCCTGAACATCATCAATCCCATGCAGCCTCAGCATTTTTTCCTTCTCCATTTGATGATGCAGCCTTCATTACATTTGATGGAGTAGGAGAGTGGACTACAACAAGCATTGGAGTTGGCAATCAAAATAAAATTAATATTTTAGCCGATATAAAATTTCCACACTCACTTGGTTTGCTATATTCTGCTTTTACATACTACACTGGATTTAAAGTAAACTCTGGTGAATATAAAATTATGGGTTTGGCTCCATACGGAGAACCAAAATATGTCGATTTAATTTTAGATGAACTAATGGATTTGAAGGATGATGGCTCGTTTAAATTGAATATGAAATACTTTAATTTTGCTGTCGGACTAACAATGACGAACTCCAAGTTTGACAAGCTATTTGGAGGACCTCCTCGTAAACCAGAATCTGAATTAACACAACGCGAAATGGATTTAACCCGCTCTGTGCAAGATGTTACAGAGTTGGTAATGTTAAGAACAGCTAAACATGTTAGAAATTTAACTGGAAAGAAAAATCTTTGTCTCGCTGGTGGAGTTGCTCTTAACTGTGTTGGAAATGGAAAAATATTAGACGAAAAAATATTTGATAATATCTGGATTCAACCTGCTGCTGGTGATGCTGGAGGAGCACTTGGTGCCGCTCTCTTTACTTGGCATCAATATCTTGGTAATGAAAGAACTGTAAATTTAAAAGGCGATTCTCAATTAGGTTCATACTTAGGTCCAGAATTTGCAAAGGATGATATTAAAGAATTTTTAGATTCAAAAAATATCGTTTATAAAGAATATTCCGATGAAGAAATTCCTACTGTGGTTGCAAAATTATTGAATGATGAAAAAGTTATTGGATGGTTTAACGGACGTTCAGAGTTTGGGCCTCGTGCTCTGGGTAACCGCTCTATCATTGGCGATGCTCGTTCTAAGAAGATGCAGGCTATTATGAATCTAAAAATAAAATTTAGAGAAAGTTTTAGACCCTTTGCCCCATCCGTTTTAGAGGAAAAAGTATCAGACTATTTCGAAATGGATGTTCCAAGTCCATACATGCTTTTAGTTGCAAATGTAAAAAAGGAACGACAGAAAAAAATGTCAGAATCAGAAGAGAAACTCTTTGGAATAGAGAAACTTAATATTGAACGATCTGATATTCCTGCAATTACACATGTTGATTATTCAGCACGTATTCAGACGGTGAGCAAAGATACAAATCCTCTTTACCATGCAACAATTTCTAAATTTGATGAATTATATGGGTCAGCAGTTATTGTTAATACATCGTTTAATGTTAGGGGCGAACCCATTGTAAATAAACCGCAAGAAGCATACACTTGCTTTATGAGAACTGATATGGATTATCTTCTTCTCGAAAATTTTATTCTTGATAAGAACGAGATGAAAAAGCTAGGTATAGATATTGATTGGAAGAAGGAATTTGAACTAGACTAGACAACAATGGCATTCGGATTCAAATGGTTTTACGGATGAGAACGAAGAAAATAATCTGTGTAAATCTGTCTATTCCCTTCAATCTGCGTGCAATTATTATAAGGTAAATATGATTTTAGAAGAATTTAAAAATATAAAAAGTGATAAAAAGGAATTAAAGAAATTTGGAATTACTATTGGTGGAGCATTCCTAATTGTTAGTGCGGTTCTCTTTATTTATGAAAAGCCTTCGGCAGCATATTTTATGGTTTTTGGTTTCGTTTTTCAAATTCTTGCACAAACATTTCCTCTTCTACTTCTCCCACTTCAAAAGGTATGGATGGGCATTTCAGTAGTACTTGGATTTATAATGACGAGGGTTATTCTTTCCATTCTTTTTTATTTGATGATTACACCAATAAATTTTATCTCAAGGCTATTTGGAAAAGATTTCCTAGATTTGAAAATAGAAAAAAGCAAAAAATCGTATTGGAATTTAAGAGACGACGAATACGAGAAATCATCAAGCGAAAAACAATTTTAATATTATGAGCAAACTTTCAATACTTGCAGAGTTATGGGATTTTCTTAAAGAGAGAAAAAAATGGTGGCTTCTTCCAATAGTAGTGTTTTTGGTTTTACTTGGAAGCTTAATTGTGCTAACACAAGGTTCAGCATTAGCACCATTTATATACGCAATATTTTAAATATTTGATACTCAAAACCAAATGATTTATAAACCTTCAAGGTTTTGAGTATTTTAGAATAATTTTTGTCATCTATTTTCTTTTGAAAATTTTGTCCCATTTATGTTAACCTTGAAAGTTAGTTTGTTTAATATTTTTTACTTCACCGCTCCAAGTAATTGTTTCTGTAAAGCCTTTGCACCTTTGTAATTTGGATTAACCATTAAGCAACTATTAATAGCATTCAAAGCTAATTTATATTCTTGTTTCATCGCATATGCACCAGTTAAGTTGTAGAAAACTTGTGCATCTCGTGAATTATATTTTAAAGATTTATTCAAATATTTTGTTGCGACATCACTTTTTTTCTTTGAAAGTTCTATAATCCCAATCCACTTACTTGCAAAAGCAGTTCCTTTAATTTTATCATATTGATACAAATAGGGAAGAGCCTCATTAAACATTTTTAAGCCAATCAAATTATTTGCAATCATTTCATAGTAATCATAAACAAAAGGATATTGAAAAATTACTGCATCCATTTCAACCAAATAATTTTTGATATCTCCTTTTTTGAAAAACCAAATTGCCATTTTTCTATGAGCTCTTTCCCATGAGTATTTATTATCAATTACAAAAAGTGCCAAAGAATCAGAAAAATCTTGGACATCAAAGCTTTCAATTACTTGTTCTAATGATTTTGAAGTTTCAACAAATGGCCAGTCGCCTTTAAGTTTTGTTAGCCTGTATCTGCCTATCGTAGAATCGAGATGTGTGAAATTATAATGCTTTCTTACATACTTATCTTGAATTGAATTGTTGGTCAGAGCCACTTTTGAATTAGGAATAAGATTCTCCTCAAGCATTTTAGTGACAAATAATTCCCCAATTTCTTGGTAGCCAGTAATAGTAGGATGAAGGTGGTCTGTCATTAAATTATTTCCAACAATTCCATCTTGACTTAATTCGTTAAATCTTTTAACGGCGCTAACAAAAGGGAAGTTATACTTTTTTGCAAGTAGTTCGATAATGGAATTTATTTCTGATGGTGCACGAAACCTTAGTGCATCAAGGTCTTTAGCTTTTTGGAAAAACGCCAATGCTTTAGTTGAATCATTAGAACCTAGGTTCTTCAATCCTTTATTGTAGTTATAGTTTGCTGAGCTCACATTCTCTTCATCAATAGATACAAATGGGGATTGATCTTTTAGGTTACAAGCTAAATCGGAAAGTATAACTTTTATATTTGCATCTTTTGCCATTTGTAGCATTTCATCCAAGTTACCCTCAAACTGATTTATCCCTGTCTGGTAAACGGAAGAACCAAACGTAATCATTTGGTCCTTTGCCATTCGAGACATTAACGTTCCACCTTTTTCTTCTGATGAGGGAATAAATGTCATTATCCTTTTTATAAAATTTCGAAGTAATTGAACAGTTTTATATTTATTGGCAGCAAGCATCTGGTTTACCAACCATCGTGAATTGCCAAGGGTTTCAAGCGAACCAGCACCGAGAGCACCGTAGTATTCGTTGTGCCCAGCATAGAACAGAATTACATCTGGCTTCTGCTCAAGAATACCTGGCATCATATCAAGTAGGGAATAACTATTTATCGCAGCCATTGCAGTATTGATTACTTCAATAGTTTTATTAAGATAAATTAATTCTAAACGCTTTCTTACATATCTTGCAAATGAACCATTAGGTGTAAAAGGATATCCCGCAGCACTACTTCCGCCCAGTATAAATATTCTAAGACTATTCTCTTTTTTATTTATATCAAATAAATCTTGCGATGGATATGGAACCGCATCTGTTGTGTAAAAATATCTTTTTGCAATCTCAGGATTGCACATCATCATTTGAGAATCAACAATTTCCCATTGTTTATAAGGTTCCCCGTAATTAAAAACTGAAAGAGAAACTTCCAAAATAAAAATTATGAAAATTGGGATAAGTAGCAAAATGAAGTTGAAGTAAAGTGAATATTTCTTTTTAGAAATTGTTGACCTAAAATTGGTTACTTCGTCAATAGGAATCTTGAGTTCTTTAGAAATCTGTTTATTGCTTAATTTATTTCCCTTTTTTTCAATAAACTGTTTTTGTTTGTTAGATAAAGCCAAAAAAGAAACTCCTAAAAATTATTTAAATTTCAAAAATAGTTCATTATTTATCTCACAACTTACTAAATTCAATATTACTATTTATTAAATTTACTGAGGCTTTATGTTTTTACGTCAATCAGAAAATATTGCAATTATTTCTAAAGATGAAAATGTTAGTTACAATTCATTATTAGAAAAAACTACTCAATACACTACTTTATTTGATGGTGAGGGAACGTCGAAAGTTGCTATTTATTTGGAAAATCGTCCAGAGTGGGTTTACTCATTCTATTCTGGAATGATGACAACTTCAATGCTTGTTCCAATAGACTTTATGTTGCCCCCAGAAGATGTTGCTTATATACTAAATGATTGTAAACCTGAAGTGATTTTTTACTCAAAAGAAACAGAAGAGAGAGTTAACGAAGCACTGGCTGAGACTGAACATTTAATTAGAAAAATATGTGTCGACGATATAAACTTGGACGAGATTGTTTGCGAACCTGAAACATTGCCGACGTATAACGATGATGATGTTTTTCTAATTGTTTATACATCGGGCACAACAGGAAAGCCAAAGGGCGTAATGCTTACTTTTGGAAATATGTTATCCAACATACATGGCACAACAAAGCATGTTGAGATTTACAGGGAAGAAACTAGAACTTTGGTGTTACTTCCATTGCATCATATTTTACCATTGGGTGGAACTATTTTAATACCTCTTTATGCTGGAGGAACAATTGTTTTCTCTCCTTCATTACAATCCGAAGATGTAATGGCAACACTTCAGAACCATAAAATTAATATTATTGTTTCTGTTCCTAGGTTTTTTGCATTAATAAGAAAAGGAATTAAAGAGAAAATAGAAGCTAATAAAATTGCTTCAATTTTGTTTATGCTAGCTGAGAAAAGACAATCTAAATCTTTTTCAAAAAAAATATTTAAAAAAGTTCATGAGAAACTTGGTGGAGCAATAGAAACATTTGTTTGTGGAGGAGCTAAATTGGATGAAGATGTTGGTCGTGATTTTCAAACACTTGGCTTTGAAGTATTAGAAGGTTACGGAATGACAGAAACATCACCGATGATTACTTTTACCAGACCTGGACGAGTTAGAATTGGCTCACCCGGAGAAGTTTCTCCTGGGATGGAAGTTAAGTTTGAGGATGGAGAAATTCTTGCACGCGGTAAAAACTTGATGAAAGGTTACTACAATAAAGAAGCTGAAACTAAGGAAGCCGTTATAGATGGTTGGCTACACACTGGCGATTTAGGACATCTCGACAAAGACGGATTTTTATTTGTAACTGGAAGAAAAAAAGAATTAATTGTCCTTTCCAATGGTAAAAATATTACTCCCGAAGAAGTTGAAAACAAAGTTCTTGCTGTAGATGAAATTACGGAAGAAGTTGGTGTTTATATGGAGAACGACCAGCTATTTGCAATTCTTTGTCCAAATATGATAAAAGTAAAGTCAGCCGAAATTGCAGATATTAATGAATACTACAGATGGAAAGTAGTTGCTAAATATAATGAGAAAGCCCCTTCATACAGAAGAATTTCAAATTTTGTTGTTCTCGATGAACCGCTTCCTCGAACAAGATTGAGTAAGCTAAAACGTTTTATGCTTTCAGAAATTGGGAAAGGTAAATCAATTAAAAAAGAGAAGAAAGAAGATGCTTTAAAGTTTGAAGAGTATAAAATTATAAAAGACTTCTTGGTTAAGGAAAAAATGAAAGATGTTTTTCCATCCGATCATCTAGAATTAGATCTAGCTTTGGATTCACTAGATAAAATTACTTTTCTATCATTTTTAAGTTCAACTTTTGGTCTTGAATTAAGTGAAGATGATTTAGTAAAAAACAATACTGTTGAATTA
>JAQICK010000405.1 GCA_027858595.1 Melioribacteraceae bacterium | reverse complement strand
GATAATAGTTTCTCATCAATGTCAGAGAATGAAATTTTTACTCCAGTATTTTTACTTATTTCATTAAAAAATGATTCTATTTTCTTATTCAAAGATTTAAAATCAACAGAATCACTTTTCTTTTTTAATGGTTTGAGGATTAAATTTTCAATAAATGCCTTAATCTCAACATCCTCAAATATTTTGGAGAAGGCATTGTAAATTGGAGCAAGTTTTTTATCCACAATTGCTTCTTCAATTGAAGAAATTCCATGACCATTTAACTCCAAATATATATTGTAATAATCACCATTTGTATCTTCAACTTCACGAATGCCTGTATATACACGTCTTTCAAAGCCATTTAATTCAAAATAAAATCCATTCTGATGTAAATCTGAACCTTTGAAAATATATTCTAAATTAGTAACCATATCTTTGAAGATATAGAAATAGTTGAGAATCCCATTTATTGATAAGGCTTCTGTAACATTTAGTTCTTTTATGAATTTATTATTATCATCAATTTTAATAAGCTTTGGAGTGGATTTTTGGAAATTTCCATAAACTTTATCATACTTATTATTATATAGAACTAATGACTTTTGATTGTCAAAATTATTTGTATAAACAAAAACATTGTCATTTAAATTCCCATCTAAATCATAGAAATCGTAGAACCAAAAGTTTTCAACTTCAGAGAACAGCTGTCGCTTACGCGTTATTGGAAATATTTCTCTTTCATGTCTATCAACAAGCCAGTCTTTAGGTTGCTCATTGTAATATGCACGTTTATATTCCATTCCATATTTTTCTGTATAGCCTTCAATCTGTCCGTGAGCAAACATAGGAAGACCAGGTAGAGTAATCATTAATGTTAATACACCAAAGTATTTATCGTCAGTTCCAAACTGCTGTATAGATGTCTCTTCATCTGGATTACTCATAAAATTAACATATCGTTTTAATATTTCTGGTTCAAATTCTAGAGTGTTAAAAATCAATTCACGATATTTTGAATTCTCTTCTTTCATCATCATGTGCATAAATGCAGAGTTATAAACACGGTGCATTCCAAGTGTGCGAACAAAATATCCTTCCATTAACCAAAATGCTTCAGCAAGGAGAAGGGTTTGAGGCATATCACGATTTATTCTATCAACAACTTCTCTCCAAAACTCAACAGGGAAAAAAGAATCGAACTCAGCTCTACTCATTGAATGATCGGTACGAGAAGGAATATCGCCGCCCATTCCAGGTTGCGGATACCACAAACGTGAAAAATGTTTTTTAGCTAGAGTCATTGCAGCATCAAAACGTATAATTGAAAATTTCCTTGCAACATCAAATATTTTTTGGATAACTGCTTCACGGACTTCATGCTTTAACATATCAAGTTGTGCTGTGTCATTCCACGGCATGTTTGTTCCATCGTTACCATGGTAGATATAACGCACATCGTTATAACGTTTGTCAATTCTACGGAAGACAACAGCAGCGTCACGTTTTTCCCAATATCCATCATCAATTTTGATTTCTATGTCTGGGTCTTCCGATAAATCATCACCTGTAAAATGATAATCAAAAGGAGGCTCATAAACTTGCACAAAATATTCTGGATGATTTCGCACCCAATCTGAATGAATACCTGTATGGTTAGGAACCATATCACTTGCAAGTCTTATTCCTCGTTCCTTTGCTCTCTCGTTAAGCTTATTGTACGCCTCTTCCCCACCAATATCGTAAGCAATTGTATAATCGTATAAAGAGTATGCGGAAGCTACAGCATCAATATTGCCCATTATATGTTTAATCTTTTCGGACGCAGAACTTCTTTCCCACAATCCAATCATCCAAAGACCGTTTATATTTCTGCGTGCAAGTTCATCCAACTCCTCATTAGGAATCTGGTCTAAACTTTTAATTTCACGTTGATATTTTTTCGAAAGCTGATCTAACCAAACATAAATATTTTTCGCCATCAAAATTACATTTGGCATCCAATGAAAATCCGATGTAAATTGTTCTGTTTCTTCGTATGTAGTATTAATATCTTCGGCGTAATTATATGACGATTTCCCGAGTGTAAAACCTTCTGAAGAATCGTATTCCCCTTTATATTTGGGGACAATAGTTGGAGCGGAACCACTATCACCACTATATTCAAAAGTAATTTCCTCTTTTACTAAATCTCTATTTGAAAGAACACGATTTAAGAATTTATCTCTTAGTACAAGCGACCAATTCTCAATTATAAACTCCAACTGCTCTTCTAAACTATTAGGGTTACTTACTAGTGGGTTTAATAAATACTCAAACAAATCTAACTGTCCGCTACCAATTGGAATTTCATCTTTGAAAAAAGCATTTAACTCATTAATAGTTTTACCAAATACATCTTTGCTTGAAAGATAATTTTCATCAAATAGTTCTTTGAGCTTTTCGTTTGCAGGGTTTTTGTTTGATATATGAAGGAGAAACATTTCTTCAAGTGTAATTTCCTTATTTGATTTTTCTCCAGTATAAGAACGGAGATAATCATAAGAGGATGATTTACCATTGTAAACCTCAACCGGAGGGAAAAGTTCAATAAAATCAAATAGCAACTTTCTTAGTTCATCCTCGCCTATCATTTCTTCAAGATGCAATACGGCACGGCTAAATGCTTTAGGATTTAATTCACTTTCATATCGTCTAATTACAAAATGAAATATTTCATCCATTAACCCAGCTGCATTAACTTCACTTACTTTAATTTTCTGATTATCATTTTTTGATTTATTAAAATTATTTACAAATTTTCTAACTAGTCCAAAATTAGCAAATACTATATTCCCGGATATTGAAAACAATTCACTGCTTACATCGTATTTTTTACGAAGCTTTGCTGCAATATGAAATTCAAATGTGGGAGAGTTTTTAAATTCAATTCCGTCTTTTGCCGTGATTTCTATAAACATTCTTTACTCTTTAATTTTGGTTTTTCAATTTATAACTTAGCTAATTTTGGAAATAATAACCCACCAAACTATTCTTCAAGAAGAAACTTTTCAAATAATTTTCTATCTTCATTTGGTATTCTAAAAGGTTTGCCTGTGTTTCCAGTAATGAACAAACCTTTCTGATTTCCTGTAGCAGCAAGTATTCCATCATTTTTTATAAACCTAAATTCAATTATAGCCGATGCAGCGTTCAATTTTGATATCCAAACTTCAGCCCTGACTTTCTCACCATAAAATATTGGTTGTTTGTATGTAATATTTGTGTTGACTAGTATTGGGAAAATATCTTTTTTAGTCAACTCTGTAACAGGTAATCCCATTTCATCCAATAATTTGATCCTTCCAATTTCCATCCACTCAACGTAAATTATGTTGCTTAAGTGTCCAACAATATCAATATGGAATGTATAAACTTCCAATTCAAAATTTAATTTCTTCATTTTACCCACATTTCTTATTATTTGATGAATAAACATACAAATTCTAAAAATAAGATTTATAATCGATTGAATTTAGCTACTCAGAAAGGTATCTTTTTAGGTTAAATTATTACCTATAAACAGTTTAGTTTTTTTGGAAAGTTTGCATGGCCGAAACACCGTTGATGACACAATTTTATAAGATTAAGGAATAGAATCCCGATACAATTTTACTGTTTCGAGTTGGCGATTTTTTTGAGACTTTTGCAGAAGATGCAAAAACTGCATCCAAAGTTTTAGGAATTACTTTAACAAAACGTGCTAATGGAAAGGCTACACACGTTGCACTTGCCGGATTTCCACACCACGCAATTGATACTTATCTTCCAAAACTTGTCCGAGCTGGATTTCGGGTAGCAGTTTGCGAGCAAGTTGAAAATCCAAAGTTTGCTAAAGGAATTGTAAAGCGTGAAGTAGTTGAGGTAATTACTCCAGGTGTAGCGTTTTCCGAAAAACTTCTCGATCATAAAAACAACAATTATTTAGCAGCAATTTTTCTTCAGAACGAAACTGTTGGAATTTCATTTTCAGATATTTCAACTGGTGAGTTTTATGCTTACGAAGTAAATCAATCATTTTTAGAAGAACAAATTCATCATATTAATGCAGCTGAAATACTTATATCTAAAGAACAAAAAGGTATTATTGAACCAATTATTGAAGCGCAAAATCTGCCAGTGCGAATAACAAAAGTTGATGAATGGATTTTTGATTTTGATTATGCAAACGATATTTTATTAGAACATTTTAAGACTAAAACACTTAAAGGTTTTGGAGTTGAAAATCTAACTACTGGTAAAGTTGCTGCTGGTGTTGTTCTTAATTATTTAAAGGAAACTCAAAAAGGGAAACTAGATCACTTAAATAAAATTGCTAACTATAATCCTTCCGATTATATGATGCTTGATGCCTCCACTAGAAGAAATCTTGAAATCTCTTTTACTATGCAAGAAGGGAAAAGAGAAGGTTCGTTAATATCCATACTAGATAATACTGAAACGGCAATGGGTGGCAGACTATTAAAGAAGTGGATTACTGCACCATTACGAAAACTTGAGCCAATTCTTCAACGACAAGAAAGCATTGAAGAGTTTTTCAAGAACAAAAAACTTAGAGAAAATCTAAAAAATGAATTAAAAGAGATTGGAGATATTGAGCGACTAATTTCAAAAGTTTGCACAGGTAGAGCAAATCCGAGAGAGTTAGTAAATCTTAAAACTTCTTTAAAGAAAATTCCTTTACTTAAACAATTGTTAGATCAAGCTGATTCAAATAATATTAAGAAGATTAATAAACGTTTAAATGATTTAGAAAATATTGTTGAAAAATTGGAAACCGCTATTTCTGATAGTCCCCCACTTTCAATTACTGATGGAGGAATTATTCGTGAAGGCTACAATCCTGAACTTGACGAGATTCGTGATATTTCATCCAATGCAAAAACTTGGATTGCCAACATGCAAAAGGATGAACGCGAGCGTTCTAAAATACCCTCTCTAAAAGTAAGTTTTAATAGAGTTTTTGGATATTACATTGAGATAAGTAATACACACAGAGATAAAATTCCAGAAAACTATATTCGAAAGCAAACTCTTGTAAGTAGCGAGCGTTACATTACTCCTGAACTTAAGGTCTATGAGGAAAAGATATTAAATGCTCAAGAAAACATTTCCAATCTTGAATATAATTTATTTAATGAAATTAGAAACTATGTTGCTGCAGAAACTGAAGCTATTCAAGAAAATGCAAAATTGATTGCAATGCTCGATACATATTTATCGTTTGCAGAATGTGCAGATGATTATAATTATGTAAAACCAGAAGTAAATGAAACAGATAAAATAGAAATTGTAAATGGACGACATCCAGTAGTGGAGCAGATTTTATCACACGGTGATAAGTTTACACCTAACGATTGCAACTTATCAAACGATGACACACAGATTGTTGTTCTAACTGGACCAAATATGGCTGGTAAATCTGTTTATCTTCGCCAAGTGGGTTTACTTGTTTTACTTGCTCAAATTGGTTCGTTCGTTCCTGCAGAGAGTGCAAGCATCGGATTGATTGACCGTATCTACACACGTGTTGGTGCAAGTGATAACATAACCGCAGGCGAATCTACATTTCTTGTGGAGATGCAAGAAGCTGCAAATATTTTAAATAACGCTACAAGTAAAAGTTTAATATTATTTGATGAAATTGGACGTGGAACATCTACGTTTGATGGAATATCTATTGCATGGTCAATCACAGAATATCTTCACGAAAATCCGAATGTAGCAGCAAAGACACTATTTGCAACGCATTATCACGAACTAAATGAAATGGCTGAACTCTTTCCACGAATTAAAAATTATAAGGTTGATGTTCGTGAGTATGGCGACAAGGTGATTTTTCTTCATAAAGTTTCCGAAGGAGGTGCAGACCACAGCTATGGTATTCAAGTTGCACAGATGGCTGGACTTCCGTTATTTGTTGTAAACAGAGCGAAGGAAATTTTGATTAATCTTGAAGGCAAAGAACTTACTCCATACGAATTTAAAAAAGCAAAGTTGGAAAAGAACAAAAATGAAGATGATAAACAGTTTTCTCTTTTTGAAGTAAAGGATGATTCAATCAGAAAAGAGATTTCAGACATTTCAATTATTAATCTTACTCCAATGGAAGCATTAAATAAATTAAATACTCTTAAAGATAAAATAGATAAGGATAAAGTAAAATGAAAAACAAAAAAGGATTGTTAGTCTTTCTATTTATTGTTCCAGGTATTATTTGGTTTATGTGTGAAAATAGATACACAGAAGATCAGAAAAATTACATCAATGAGTTAAAAGAATACAGAGCAGATAAAGACATTGAATTTAGAGATAGCACATACTCCCCTTTTAACCGTAAAAGCAAAGTTGAATTTCATGCACTAAAATATTTTGATGCAAATTTTGATTTTGTTTTCACTAGTAAACTTATTGAAAATGAAATAAAAGATACTGTTAAAGTATTTGGCACTAAAGGAGAAGAACGTAAAACAGTGAGATATGGATTACTGAAATTGCAAAACAAGAAACAAAATTTAGATGTAAAAGTATACGAAACTCTTGGTCGTGATGGCATAACCAAATATTATAGTATTTGGTTTACTGATAAAACGACAAATGAAGAATCATACGGCGTCGGTAGGTATGTAGATTTTGAATTAAATATGAATTCAGATTTTATTTATACTGTTGACTTCAACTATGCATATAATCCATACTGTGCTTATAGTTCGGAGTATTCTTGTGCAATTCCAACAAAAGAGGATTACCTCGACATTGCTATTGAAGCAGGCGAGAAAAAGTTTCATAAATAGTGGATCTG
>JAQICK010000378.1 GCA_027858595.1 Melioribacteraceae bacterium | reverse complement strand
CTTCACCAATATTTTAAATTGAGACTTAAGTTTTTCCTGTATGATTGTGTCGTTCTTCAAATAATAGTTTATTTTTGAACGAAAATAATTTCTATTGTCTTGATTTCTAAAATCATTTTCTTCAATTTCTGATATGATATCATCGATTAAAATATGTGGATTATATATTACTAATCCATATGATTTTTTCAGAAAATTATTAATCAAATTTTCCCATAACTCCTGCCAAAACTCAACTTTCTTTTCAATATTATTCATTTCTCAATTCTAAAAATTATGAATATGATATATTTGCAGAGCAACTAACTATATATTAACCCGACGGAAATCCATCGCTATTGGCTTGTTAGGAAGAAAGATTTGTCCTGCTAACAATCCTATGTTTTTCTGTAGAGTTATCATAAGTTATTGTTTTTATTAAATTTATTAAAAATTTCCAATAATACATTATCATGATAGGCAGAATCAATTTCCGACTAACATTTCTATATATATTTGTTCAAATAATCTGTAATTTATTACGAAAACACAGTTCTAATCAAATCCCGCAAACCATTCCCAATAATATCCACTCTTTTGCGTTTCGTAAAAGTAACTTAATTAAAAAGTCCGGAATAACCAATAGAAGATGACAATTAAAACTTAAATGTATTAAACACTATGCTATGTAAAAATGTCATACTATTCTTGTCTGTTTAATTTTTTAACAGCCTTGTCAAAATCCGAAACATAATTTATATCTTGAATAATTCTGTATTTATCAAATTCCGATTCCGCTTTTAGCTTTGCTTCAAGTGTCGATATTTTCCCTTTGTCTTTTAAAATAGGATAATCGGATAACTGCAAAAATCTTTCAAGATAATTAGCCCAATCTTTCATATTCATTACAACACCCTGTTCAGCTCTATTTTCGGCTAAATCAAGATATGCGGTTACTAACCTTTGAAGTTGCTTTAAGTGTTCTTTTTCCAAATAGTTTTTGGCAATTGTAACATCCGATTTTAATATTTTGCCATCAGGAGAATGCTTCCATGTTTTTAAGCCCATATAAATTTTACGTGCGTCAGTTTCAGTATAAATAATTTCCGCTGCTGTTTTACCATGTATTGCCCAATGCAATTTATTTTGAACGGTTGCAAAAAAATCCTTTGTCGTTTGTTCATTCAGGTCATAATCAGCAGAAAGTGAGTAAATATCTGTTATTTTCAGATAAAATCTTCTCTCACTAAGCCTTATTTCACGGATGCGTTCCAGCATCTCATCAAAGTAATCTTTACCAAAGTGTTTCATTTGTTTAAGACGCTCATCGTCCATTGCAAAACCTTTGATGATATATTCGTGCAGTATTTCGGTAGCCCATTTACGAAACTCTGTTGCTCTGTACGAATTAACTCGGTAACCAACTGCTGTAATGGCTCTTAGATTGTAATACTTAATTTCTTTTTGTTGTGTTTTTCCTTCAATAGCTCCATGTAG
Organism: Melioribacteraceae bacterium; assembly: GCA_027858595.1. Classification (GTDB taxonomy): domain Bacteria; phylum Bacteroidota; class Ignavibacteria; order Ignavibacteriales; family Melioribacteraceae; genus 1-14-2-50-31-20. Next base: position 4,278 of record JAQICK010000378.1, on the reverse strand, counting down.
AGTGGTGTGTGCAAAATTTGCACATACCATATTTTCGTCTAATTCTCCTTCAACAAAAATATTTTTCAGATGTTTGCTTATTACGCTTCTGTCTTTTTCAAACAAATGACTTATCGTTTTTTTAGTAAGCCATAAGGTGTCATCTTGAAAATACACCTCAACATTTACCTTGCCCGTTTCTGTTTGGAAAATAACAAAGTTTTCTATTTTTTTAATGCCCTTATCCATTTTCAATCCTGATTTTCTTGATTATTGGATTTACTTGATGATTCGAAGTATTTGGTATTGTATGTTTTTTTGAATTGCAAACTTTTTACTCCAAAATTGGTTAACAGTCCAACAGGTTTATCATATGCAATAACATAATTTTTAGCCTGTGCCAAATGAACATCTTCCAAATTAAATCCCAACAAACCATTCCTAATAATAACACTATTTGTGTTTCTACAGAGTAACATAATTAAATGGCGTAAAATATCCAAAAGGAATTGATTGATAAATCTGGATAGTTATATGATGGCAACAAACTAATCTCCATTCTGATTTTATCCTTTCGCACTATTCTTATTCTTTGTTGAAGATAACTGGAGTTTTATGCTTCCATTCTTGCCACAATTTGTCATTTGTAACTAGCTCAACCATAAAATGACTAACATTTATTCTACTTGTTTTGCCAGGATTAGAAATTGGGCTTCGTATTTTTTTATTATGTATTTCATATTCACTCACATTATCTTCATCAATAAGCGAATCTGGGCGAACTGCTACCCAATTAATATTGCTATTTGAATCTAATTTGTAAACAAGGTGATCAGCTGCAAGCATATTATCTTTGTGGGGCGGTAATAGGACTTTTAATACCGCGAATACTATCTTTTCTCCGAATGTGTTTACTTCTCCTATCTTTTTGTTTGTATATGCTGTTGTGCTCATTAAAATAAATTTTGTGTTAAGGTTTAGAGTCTGTATGGCTTCAATTATATTCCCAACAGTATTGGAAACTAGTTTACGAGGAGGGCCAAAAAGCCCCTTTAAACTTATATTGTGACCAAAGCAACAGATAACAGAATCACAATCTTGTACAAGGTCTTTAATTTTCGCAATCTCAAAATCATTTATATTCCCTTTTATTATCTCAATGCTCTTATCATGAGATATTTTGCTGTCTATAATGGCAGATTCTCTCACAACAACTCGAACTTGAATGTTCCTTTTTACAAGCTGTTGCACTACCAATTTGCCCGTTGCTCCACTTCCGCCCAAAACCAGTGCTTTCATATTGACCTCATATTTAATTTACTAATTAATTTATACAACTAACGGCAGTCTGTCTAAAAAGCCGAGTCTTTCATTAACCACACGTTTCAACGTGTGGAATATATACTAAAAACAAATTTTTCCTAACAGACTTTAGTCCGTGAGGATGCTTTTTAGTCAGACTGACGGCTGTAAATATTTGTTCTTTTCCATATTTAGAGGAAAATAACTTACTTTTTCTGGCTGAGTTCTAAATAACTCAGCATTATTTAATCATAATGCTATTAATAGATAATCTTAAAAAGAGAATTTGTCATTTCGAACCCTTTTTCTTGGGTGAGAACCGAGGTTACGAGCTCACCAAAGGTAAATCTCGTGAATTGTAGGAGATTTACCTACGGAGAGCTTACGGTTCTCAATCTATACAAAACAAGCTCATTTCGAAATGACATTGAAAATATGCTGAGAAAATAAAAGAACATTATTTGCTGCCATAATTAGAACTTAGTCCTTTTTCTTAAGCATATACAATTTGTTCCACTTGTACAAAAATTAAAACTAATAGATACAGAAATAAATAGAACCACAGTTCAACTCAATTCCCGCAAACCATTCCTCTTAAAAAGGCTCTTCCTTTTCTTGAAAAACAACTTAATTAAAAAGGCTGGGAAATCCAATTTGTCATAAAAATTAAAACTTTAATTGCATTAAGTACTATGTGATATAGTTGTTTCTAGTGGGTAGATAAAATTTTAAGGAGTAGCAATAGACATCCTAAAAATGGGTTTAGTTAAGAACTTAGGTCTTTTAATTTAACTAATTCAATTCTTTGTTTTGAAGAGTGAATAATTTCCACGTTATAATTCCCAATTGGATAAACTTTTTTCTTGTTGGGAATCATTCCGAGTTCTGTGATTATATATCCAGCAATAGTCTCATACTCACCTTCTGGAATTTGGAGATCAAATTCTTCATTTAATTTATCAATTTCATACTTGCCGCTTATTATAAATAAGTTGTCTTCAATCTGTTTACAAATTTCTTCGTCCGCATCATACTCATCCCTAATTTCGCCAAGCATTTCCTCAATAATATCTTCTATAGTTACAATTCCTTCAGTTCCGCCAAACTCATCAACAACAAGAGCAATTGAAATTCTTTTATCGAGTAACTCATTCAATAATTCAAGGCTCTTTTTTGTTTCAGGAACAAATAATATATCACGTAATACATCGCTAACACTTTTGGGGAACTTGAACATATCTAGAGCATGGATAAACCCTTTAATATTATCCATGTTTTCCTCAAAGACAAGTAGTTTTGAATATCCAGATTCTTTAAATAACTTAATTGCTTCAGATATTTCGGAATTAATTTCAATTCCAATTATATCAGTTCTTGGAGTCATAACTTGATAAATTTTCTGTTCACCCAATTCAATTACTTTATTAATTACATCAAATTCGTCATCGTTAACATTGCTTAATACTTTGTTTGTAGTACTTTCTTGCAACAACGATTGTATATCATCTCTATCAAAAAGATAGCTTATTTTTTCTTCCTTAATATTTGCAGCAGTAACTAAAAAATTAGATAAGGCGGATGTAACCCAAACGAAAGGAAACAAGAATATTGAAACCAGTTTAAGAGGGATTGCTGAAAAAAGCACAAACTTATCTGGGTATTCTCTTGCAAAATATTTTGGAATTAGTTCACCAAATAATAATAATAGTAAAGTTGAAATAATTAAAATTGTTATATCACTAAATCCAAAAGCTGAAAAAAGGAATAGAGTAATAAGTGATGTAAAAGTAATGTTAACAATATTGTTTGAAATAAGAATTGTGGAAAAAAAGTTTTGTTGTTTCTCGGTGAAAAGTGAAATGATTTTTGCTGAAATATTATTTTTCCTAGCTCGCAGTTCAATCTTTAATTTATTTGAAACTACAAATGCAATTTCAGAAGCGGAGAAAAATCCACTAAGGACTAATAACATTACTAAACCGATTATGTATAGTTCCATTATTTAATGAGCCTCTTCAATATTAACTTCGGTAATAATATAGCTAAAGTCATTAGCACTATCGCTTAGTTGTATTTCAACATCAATTGATTTGTCCGAATCAAAAATTGTTGACACCAATAATCCTCTAATGGTTGAAAATAGAATTACTCTAATCTCATTCTCCATTTTAATTTCTGATTTTGGAGTAAATTGATAAATGGTAGTATTGTTTTGAATAATTTTAACTTTCTTAATTGTAGTATTTGCAACATCGTATTTTGAATTTTCTAATAATTCTAGTTCTCCAGAAATATGAAAACGAGCTTTACTACCGGGCATTCTGTTAATCCAACTATAAATTTGTTTTGTATTTATACGTAGATCATTGTCGTAAATTGAACTCTCTGTACTAGCTACTTTTTTAATTTCTGGAAGTGACGATGAACAACCATTTATAATAATACTTAGAATAAAAACAGATAGAATTAAAAATAAGTTTTTCATTAGAACGCCGCTACTTCTTCGTAGGTGCCAAAATGTTTTTTTAGTTCGTTAACCATTTCGCCAAGTGTAACATAATTTTCGGCAGCCTTAACAAACACAGGCATTAGATTTGTCCCATCTAATGTAGCAGCACTAATTTCTTGCAAGCACTCAGCTACTTTATCATTATCTCTTCTAGCTTTTAATGCTGCAAGTCTCTCCTTCTGTTTAGTTTCAACTTCTGGAGATATTTGCAAAATTGGAATATCTATTTTTTCATCTTTGTCAACAAACTCATTAATTCCAACAATAAATTTTTCTTTTCGTTCTAGTTCATTTTGGTCTTTATAAGCTGCCGTAGCAATCTCTTTTTGGAAATAACCCGCTTCAATTGCTTCAACAACTCCGCCGTAAGAATCTATTTCATCGAATATTTTTTCAGCATCCGCTTCCATTTTGTTAGTTAAAGATTCCACGTAATAACTTCCACCCAATGGATCTACAGAATTAATAACTCCAGTTTCGTATGCAAT
>JAQICK010000365.1 GCA_027858595.1 Melioribacteraceae bacterium | reverse complement strand
ATTCATTACGATCATCAACCGAAAAACTTTATAGACTCTTTCCTGTTTTCTATATATTTCATATTTGCAATATTAAAGTTTGTTAATGTAACTCCAATAGAACCACTAAATCCATAGCTACCGCTATATCCAACAGAGGCATTTAAATAATCGCTTGATCTTTCTTCAACTGAATAAGTTAAGTTTACGGTGCTATCATTAACTGGTTTGTAGTCAATACCTTTTTGGTATAATCCTTCAACATTAAAATATTTTAAGTTAGCTAATTGCTGTAATGAAGAGAAAATAGCAGTTCGGCTAAAATAATCTCCAGGAACAGTGTAAAGTTCTCTACGAATAACTTTATCCATTGTTTTAGTATTACCATCAATATTAACATCACCAATTCTAAATCTTTGACTTTCTCTAATTGTAATATAAATATCAACTGAATCATCTGCGACTCTTTCTTCTTTTGTTTCAAGATTAAACCCTAAGTAGCCATTATCTTGATAAACCGAGGAAACATCAGTTTGCTTTTCGTTAAACCTTAGGTTCTGATTAAAACGGTCTAAATCAAAAATATCGCCTTTCTTAAAATCAAGTCTGGCACCCAGAATATTATCGTTATAAACAGTGTTACCTTCCCAAATGATATTTCTAACAACAATAAGTGAACCTTCAAAAACGTTTATGACTATTTCAACTTCTGATTCATCTTCATTATATATTAGGGAATCACTTAAAACTTCAAAGTCCCTATAGCCTCGTTTGTTATAAAACGTTTTTAATAATTCTTTATCTATTTTATAGTCATCTTTATTAAATGAATTATCAGACCAAAATTTCCACCAAACTGGTTCTGACGTTTCAGCTAATTCAGATTTCAAGTCCATGCTCTCAAAAGATGTATTATTAATAAAAGAAATTTTTGTTACACTAACCTCTTCGCCCTCTGCAATATCATATATCAATAATAAACGATCTTTAATTCGTCTGATAACATCCCGCCTGCTTGTAGGATCAAAATCGTAAACTATTTCTTCAGTTATTGAATTATCGTCTCTGTTTTGCCAAGTAACTGTTATCTCATCATCATCTGTTGTATCAGCTTTAGCAAATTCAAATAGAGAAGTTTCGATTTGGGCATTCATCAAACCTTCCTCAATGTAGAGGAGTTTCATCTCACGAATGGTTTTATATATAGCTTGGGGTTTTAATATTTGTCCAGAAACAAACGTAACCGCTTTGTCTAAATCTTCTTCGTCGAGTTGGTCATTGCCTTTGAAAATATATTTTTCAATTCTTGGATGCTCGTTTGCTTTTATTACTAGAAAAACACCATTACCGACTTTCTTTTCAACTTCAATTTTTACTTCAGAAGTAAAGAGTCCTAATTTCCATAGACGTTTTATTGCGTTTAAGGTTTGGTCGCCAGGTATTTCTATTTCATCGCCAATTTTTAATCCACTATTTGCTATTACAGTAGCAGGGTCTGCAGTTGTGTTTCCCACAACAGTAATTCCTAATATTTTATAGTTTACTCTATTTACTTGAGCGAACGATGTTGATGTTAATATTAGTATTACAATACTTGTAAAAAGTAATTTATTTGGAAGGTTAATCATTATCCTCAATCTTTTTTTGGTCATTCGTAATCTGTTCGCTAACAAGTCCAAATCTTCTCTCTCTGCTTTGAAATTCTTTAATTGCTTCAATTAAATTAAGTGTTTTAAACTCTGGCCACAGAACATCTGAAATAAAAATTTCAGAATAAGCAATTTGCCAAAGTAAAAAATTACTAATTCTCATTTCACCACCGCTTCTTATCAGTAGTTCTGGGTCAGGCATATCCGATGTATTTAAATAACTAGAAATTGTGTTTTCAGAAATATCTTCTAACTCAAGTATTCCCTCTTTTACATCTTTCGCTATTTTATTTACTGCGTCTGTAAGTTCCCATCTACCGCTATAACTTAATGCTAAGTTCAAAGTCATTTTGGTGTTCATTTTGGTCTTTTCAAAAGCATCTTCTAACTCTTCTCTTACTTCCTTAGGCAGCATTTCAGAATTTCCTATTGAAGTTAATCTAATATTATTTTTGTGAAGTTGATCTGTCTCATCTTTTAAGCTTTTTACAATTAATCTCATCAATGTTGAGACTTCAGTTTTTGGTCGTTGCCAGTTTTCGGTAGAAAAAGTATAAAGAGTTAAATACTTAACTCCAAGTTTTGCACAAGCTTCAACTATTTCACGAACAGTTATTATGCCTTTTCTATGGCCAGCAGCACGAGGTAATCCTTTCTTCTTAGCCCACCTACCATTACCATCCATAATGATAGCAATGTGTTTAGGGATAAATCCGAAATTCTTTACTTCTTCGATTTTCTCTAAATCTTTGTCAGATAAGACTTTTTTCACGTACTTCCAAATAATTTTAAATCAGACTTACCAAAATATAGGGCAGTCATCTAAATGTCAAGAATGATTGCACTTATAAAATAATAATAGAATTTTGAACAACGATGGATTATACAAAGGAAAAAACATTTTGTGCCAGGAAAAATTGAGAACTTTTTTAATTGAAAAGATTTTCTTCAATAGTAGTGCTTACAATTTTTATTTGCTTTTGGGTCGTCTCTTCCAATTCAGAAATGAGTTTTTTTGCCTGATGAATTAAATCTTCTGGAACACCTAAAAATAGTGTTACTTGCTTCGATGAGTATTTGTTTTTTTGATTAGCCAAAAATTTAATTTTTCGTAAAATTTTTGGATTGTTAATGTCTTCACGAGTAAGTGTTAAACCAAGAATAAACTTTTTATTATATTTCCCGATAGCATCTACTTCAAATTCACCAATTTTTGAGGGGGTAGGAAGATACTTACTATGTTTCCTGCTTAATGTTAAAAATCCATTTTTCCAGAAATGCTCAATTAAAGAATCGACCCTATCTTTTTCAGTTACATGTGCCATATAAAACTCAATTTAATATTGGAATTATTGGTGAAAAATGCGAGTAATCTAATACTTTTATGTTTAATATTTTATCATATTCAATCATTTGAACTACAGACGAATTATTTAATCTTCCAAAAACCACTTTTTTGCCTTTGTTATCAAGACTTAAATAATATGGTTCAAATACATTCTCTTCAAATTCGTAAAGAATGTGCATTCTATTTCTGTTGAATATTGCTTTTGTAAAAATTTCAGTTTTCATTATTACCTCAATTGTACCATCTAAATACACCTAGTGCTTTACCTACTATCGAAAAATCATCAGATTTGTTTACTATTATAGGTGAATAGTTATCATTTTCTGGTAATAGTGATATCTTTCCACTTTTTCTTTTATATCTTTTTAGTGTAGCCTCGTTTTCTATCATTGCAACAATAATTTCGCCATTGTTTGCATCCTTTTGCGGATTTATAATTACAACGTCTCCTTCAAATATTCCTGCATTAATCATACTATCGCCTTTAACTTTAAGTGCAAAGCAATTAGCTTTGCCGTTTATTAAACTTGATTGGATGTTAAAAGTTCCTTCAATGTTTTCTTCTGCAAGTATAGGTTGCCCAGCTGCTACTCTACCAATAATTGGAATCTCGATAGTATCAGATTGAACTGGGTTAGAATTTTCGTTAAAATTGTTTGTAAGTGATATTGTTCTACTTGAATTTTCACCAATATTTAAAAATCCTTTTTTAATTAAGGCATCAATATGGCGTTTTACTCCAAAAGTACTTGCAATATCAAAATTAGCACCAATTTCACGGTAGGTTGGTGGATAGCTGTTAAAATCGATAAATTCTTTGATGAATTCGTAAATACTTTCTTGTCGTTCGGTTAATTCATTTTTCATAAGTAGTGTTCCAATGTTCACTACAAAAGTAGTGAACATAAAAGCACTTGTCAAGTAAAAAATATTTAAAATTAAAAGAGCAAATCGAAAGATTTGCTCTAGTGTCAAGTGAACCACTACCATGTGGACAACACTTCGAATTTAGCCTTTAATCGTACTCCTCTCAGGACAAATGAAGCGATAAATATCATTAATACAAAAGAAGTGAAGCGATAAATATCTACAATCTCTATTTATAGCTCATAATCGCATAACTCACAGGACAACATTAATCCTCACAGGACAGAATATCAATAGCTCACAGGACAAAAATGCTATTATATTACTTTAACTTTTGCCATAATGTTCGACTTGTAGAAATAGCAATAATAACTTATTAACTTATAAAAATTGATAACATGCGAGATTGTTTATATATTGAATCCAGCAACAAATTCATTAATAAACATGAGGGAATCATGGAAGACGTAAAAGTAGGTGATGTTGTTCGGCTCAAATCTGGTGGAAATACTATGACTATTTCAGAGGTGTTGGCTGATGGAAATGTGAAGTGTATATGGAATGTTGGAGAAGGCAAGAGGTTCTTGCTGAATCCAGTAGCATTGAAGATTATTCAAAGTCACGAATTTGAACCCGAAGAATTTGAAATTGGGAGTCAAGTCAGACTACATTCAGGGGGCGTTAGGATGACTGTTGTTGAAAAAAGAAATGATGGATTGTTTCAGTGTGTCTGGAATCATGAAACTGGCAGTGGCACATTTGCGTATCCGGCAATTGTGCTAAAAAGGGTGAGTAATACTATTACCTTTTTGAAATAGTCAAAACTAAATCTCCCTCCACATCAGCCGAGGGAGATTCTCTTTAATAATTCATAATTAGCAATTCCCTTGCTCTTGGTTTCTAAAATCAAGAAGAGTGTTTGGCTATATCTTTGGAATATGATTATGAAGAATTACTCAACTATTACATTCCAATTATATTTATCTTCCAATTTACCATATTGGATGTCAGATAGTGCTTCGTATAATTTGGTGCCAAGTTCCCCAGCGTGTTCATCACTAAATTGAAGTTCTGTCTCACCATACTTTAATCTACTAATTGATGAAATAACAGCTGCGGTTCCAGTTCCAAATAATTCAACAAGATTTCCATTTTTATAGCCATCAATAATTTCTTGAAGTTCAATATCTCTCTCGGTCACATTATAGCCCCAATCTTTTAAAATCTCTAGGACGGACATACGAGTAATGCCTGGAAGAATTGTTCCAGAAAGGCGAGGTGTTGTAACCTCATTCTTGAACTGAACAAACATGTTCATTGTGCCATCTTCTTCAATGTATTTTTGCTCAAGAGCATCAAGATATAATACCTGTGCAAAACCAAGCTTTTTTGCTTCGCGTTGTGCATAAAGCGATGCCGCATAATTACCAGCAGTTTTACAATCACCAACGCCACCACGAACTGCACGCACATATTTATCTGTAGCCATAATAGGAACAGGCTTAAAACCTTCTGGATAGTACGGTCCTACAGGACTTAAGAGAATCATAAATTTATATTTCTCACCAGGTTTAACTCCAAGCATTGCATCAGTTGCAAACATTACTGGACGGATATAAAGCGAATGCCCAGCTTTATTAGGAATCCAATCTTGATCAATTTTAATTAGTTCAATTAAACCTTCCATAACAAATTGAATATCAATTTGTGGCATACATACTTTTTCGGCAGATCTGTTTAATCGTTCTAAATTTTTTGTTGGACGGAAAAGCGAAATATTGCCATCAACTTGTTTATAAGCTTTTAGCCCCTCAAAAATTGCTTGTCCGTAATGGAAAACCAAAGCAGCCGGACTCAAGCTAATGTTGGAATGTTTTTTAATTACAGCATTCTGCCAGCCACCATTTTCAGAATCGTAATCCA
>JAQICK010000040.1 GCA_027858595.1 Melioribacteraceae bacterium | reverse complement strand
AATGGCTTTTTTCAGAATCAGAGTTTGAGATTAAATCACTCGATTTAAAACTAAAAAATGGAATTCCTTTTGACTCTCTTTTTTATAAACGTTATAACACAAAAGTAGAAATTGATAGTAAAGAATTAATGACCACCAGATATTTATTAGGGAAAAAGAATTCACATTTAGGCAAAATAGTTGATACACTTGAAAATAAAAAATTTTCAAAGCCAATGTTTGTGGAAGATGGTTGGTACATAATTTATTTAGAAAGCTTTAATCAACAGACTATTCTTACAGAAACTGAATTTACGCGATTAAAAGTAGAAGCAACAAATGCTATTAAAAAGATAAAGATGGATTCTATCTCTGATAAATATGTTGATGATTTGATGTCGAAAAATAAACCAATAATTCACAGTACTGCATTCAGAATTTTAAGATCATATTTAAGTAATTATATTTTGGATAAAGAATTATACGAAAAATGGTCGTTGTCAAAAAAAATGAATGAAGCTTTGGCTGAGCTGGAGAGAAATAATAAAAGTGATATTAGAAACTTAACATTAGTTAATTTGAAATCAACAAAAGTTTCTATTAGTAAATTTTTAGAATGGTTTTGGCTTCGCGATCAATATATTAAATTTGATAATAGTTCGTTAGAATCCTATTCGCTCTCATTAAAAGATATTGTTTTTAGAATGGTGAGGGATGAACTATTAACAGATGTGGCAAGGGGGAAAGGATATTACGAATTGGATATTGTTAAAAAACAGCTTTCATGGTGGCAAGAAAAGGTATTATCCAGCGCTTATAAAAACTATTTAAAAACTACGATTACTGTAAGTTCGGACGAAATAACTACTCAGAAAGATAATGGGAAAAAGGAAACTTTGGATATTGAAAAAGAATATACTGCAAAGTTGTTTCGAAAGATTCAGAATCTTAAAGAGAAATATCCAATAAGTATTAACCAAGTTGTACTTAACAACATAAATGTTTCTGATGAAGAAAACCCGAACGCAATAAGTCTTTATACAGCAAAAAAAGGTGGATTAATTCCTAGAACACCATATCCAACAATTGATGGCGACTGGGCTAATTGGGAATAATATGCGAATAATTATTAATAAAATATTAATAGTATCTTTTTTATCATTTTTATTCGGGTGCACTTCGTCTGATGAAAAAAAAGAATACGAACTTCTCTATTGGAGCTCTAATAATTCACAAGAAATAGAGTTTGCTCAAATGGTTGTTAAGCAGTGGAATGAAAAACACCCAGAAGCTAAAGTTCAATATCAACCAGTTCCAGAGGGTCAATCGAGTGAAGAAATTATTTTAGCTGCTGTGGTTGGTGGTACAACTCCCGATGTTTATTCCAATATGTGGCAAGGCGATGTTCAAATATACGCTGAGTCTGGCTCCTTAGTAGCTTTAGACACATTAGCTGGATTTGATGAATATATTTATGACAGATGCGATACTTCTGTAATGATTGAAAATACATCACTTGATAATCGTATTTATCAAATCCCTTGGAAGATAAATCCTATTTTGATGATTTATAATAAAAATCATATTAAAAATCTTGGTCTTGACCATGCTCCATCAACTTATGATGAATTTTTTGAGGCCGCTGAAAAATTTAAGAAGGATAAAGATGGCGATGGATATATAGACCAGTGGTTCGGATATTCTGAAGTATTAGTTACTTGGTGGCAAAGATTTTTTGACTTTTATCCATTGTATCTAGCGGCATCCGGTGGTCAACCTTTAATAAAAAATAACAAAGCTGCTTTTGATAATGAATATGCTGTGAACGTATTTAAATTTTTAAGAGAATTATATAAACAAAAATATTTTCCACAAGAACGTTTAGCTGCTAGAGAAGACCCATTTTTGGCTGGAACTATTGTTACACGGTTTACCGGACCTTGGGAAATTTCCCACGCTGAAAAATATAAGCCAAAGGGATTTGAATATGGATTTCAACATATTCCAGTTCCCACTAATTTTGAAGGACCTGTTTATACATATGGAGATCCCAAAAATATTGTAATATTTAATACATGCGAAAACCCGAGTGTAGCATTTCAGTTTGCAAAGTTTCTTACAAGTAAAACAAACGATTTTCAGTTGCTTAAGATTACTTCGCAATACCCAAGAAGAAAAGATTTACTTACGGATTCTTTATTTGTAAACTACTTTGAAAAAAATCCGGAACTAAGGGTCTTTGCAGAACAAGCTAAATATGTAAGGGGCACCGATGCTTCTTCAGTATTAAAAGAAGTTTTTGATATTATCTCACAAGAATATGAAGCTTGTGTAATTTATGGTACTAAATCACCCGAAGAAGCAATTAAAGATGCAGCGTTTGCCGTTAATTTATTGAACTTATAATTAGAAATTATGAAGACTAGAAAAATAACACCATATCTACTTGTAGCACCGTACATCATACACTTTGCTGTATTTGTAGCGTTTCCCGTTATCTTCTCAATTGTTTTAACGTTTCATAAATGGAATATAATTTCACCAATGAAGTTTACAGGATTTGACAACTATATTCGACTTTTTAATGACACACTGTTTCTAAAATCAATAATGAACACTTTTGTGTTTTTGATTATTCACATACCACTTCAAATATTTGTTGCTTTAATATTAGCTGAAATTCTTAATCAAAAAATATTTATGCGCGGATTTTTCAGAGCCGCATTTTTCTTACCCGTTGTTGTATCTGGTGTTGTTGTAACTATGCTTTGGCAACAAATGTTTGCCTTCGATACTGGTTTGCTCAATAGAATTTTAACCACAGTAGGCTTAGATAAAGTTGGCTGGCTTGTTGACCCCAATGTTGCAATGTCATCAATAGCTGTAATGGCTACATGGAAAAATGTTGGATTATATGTAATATTATTTTTGGTGGGATTACAAACTGTTCCACCACATTATTATGAAGCCGCAGATTTAGAAGGAGCAAATAGATTTCAAAAGTTTTTTAATATAACTCTTCCAATGATAAAGCCAACAATGTTTATGGTTATTATTTTATCTACAATTGGGGGATTTTCATTATTTATTGAACCATATATTATGACAGGCGGTGGTCCACTTAACAGTACTATCTCGGCTGTTCTCTATATTTATAAACAAGGATTTTTCTATTACCATATGGGCTATGCCTCAACGCTTGGATTGTTTTTTGCTTTAATAATTTTGCTTGTAATTGTTATTCAGAAAAAATTTATTGAAAGGGAAAAATGATTTTATGAAAAGATTAGTATTTTATTTAGGTCTTTTGTTTGCAGCACTTTCTTTTATTTATCCTTTTATTTGGATGATAAGCGCATCACTTGCACCTGAAAGCGAAATAGGCAGTTTGGTATTGTTCCCAAACACTTTCACGCTAGATAGCTATACACAAATGTTTTCAAAAATTCCTATTGGAAGGGCATTGTTTAATAGTATTTTAGTCTCAACAATAGTCACATTTGGTGTTTTAGTATTTGGTTCAATGGTTGGTTATGCACTTTCAAAATTGGAATTTAAGGGAAGGGAATTAATATTTTATATTATAATATTTACAATGACACTTCCATTTCAAATTACTTTAATTCCACAATATATTTTAATGGTCAAATTTGGTTGGGTTGACACATACATTGCTCTAATTGCACCATATCTCATGAACGCATTAGCAATAATTATGTTTAGGCAATATTTCAAAAGTATTCCAACAGATTTATTAGATGCAGCAAGGATAGATGGATGTGGTGAACTTAGAATACTATTTACAATACTTTGGCCAAACGCATTACCAGCAATAGTAACAATTGGCATATTAACATTTATGGCTTCTTGGAATGAAGTGCTGTGGCCATTAATTGTAATACGAGATGAAAGTTTAATGACAATGCCACAACTTGTTACATTATTTGCCGTTGGAGGTAGAGCTGATGCTCAGCTAGGAGTTAAGCTTGCGTCTGCTATTCTTCTGGCTCTACCAATAATGATAGCTTATCTATTTTTTCAAAAATATTTTATACAAAGTATGGCTTCAACAGGGTTAAAGGAATAATGATGCACAGTACCAAAACAGATATAAAAATAAAACCAAATGCTAAGCGTGTAATTCTACAAGAATTATCATTAAACGAATTAAGAACCAAAAATGTTATAAATAAAATTTTTGGTCTGGATCAAACAGAAGCAAGTATTATATTAAAAAAAGTAATGGCTGATTTATCAACAAGACACATAAATTTAGATGAAAAATTACTTCAGAATTTTTCCAAAATTAGTAATACCATTGAAAATACCAATTCTTTATTGGCTGAACAAAAGCTGTTATTGGGTGCCTACTTTTCTAAGGAATATTCTGTTGAAGCTGCCGCATTATTTAATCCATCAATAGTATTAGCTCCTGGTAGCAATGAGGATGATGATACAATTGATTTTGTGATGAGCCTTAGAGCAACAGGCGAAGGACATATATCATCCATCGAATTTGTTAATGGTTCAATTCATAATTCCAACATTACTATTGAAAAACAAAGTGGATTTTGTGAAACGGGACAAGTTGAAATAAACAATAATCATTTAAAAGAAGTAGGACAAAACATTGAAGATGAGAATTACTTAAAAGCTAATTATGATTTAACTTTTGATAAAAATATAAAACTCAATGAGAGAGTTCTCTTTCCGCATTCTCCAGCAGAATCAATGGGAATGGAAGATTTGAGATTAGTAAAATTTACTGATAATGGGAAAATAAAATATTATGGCACTTATACAGCTTATAATGGGAAATCATTTAGGGTACAACTATTAGAAACTGAAGATTTTGAAAAATTCAGTATAAGAACATTACATGGAAAAGCTGTGGTTGATAAAGGAATGGCTTTGTTTCCTCGAAAAATAAATAATAAATATATGATGATAGGTAGACAAGATGGCGAGAATCTATACTATATGCAATCGGACAATTTATACAATTGGGAAAGTGCAGAAAAATTTATCCAACCAACATTGCCGCATGAGTATATACAAATTGGGAACTGTGGCTCGCCAATAGAAACAAGTGAAGGCTGGATATTATTATTGCATGGAGTTGGACCAATGCGGACTTATGTTTTAGGTGCTTGCTTGCTTGATCTAAACAATCCTCAAAAAATCTTGGGATATTTAAAAGAACCATTACTATTTGCAGACGAAGAAGAGAGAGAAGGTTATGTCCCTAACGTAGTCTACACTTGCGGAGCTATTAGGCATAAAGAGAATTTAATTATTCCTTATGCTCAATCAGATTCATCATCAAGTTTTTGTATAACAAAAATTAGTGAATTATTAAATTCAATGAAATATTAAATTAAGGTCATCCAATGGAAATTGTTAAATATACTGAAAATCCAATACTCACAAAAGAATCTGTTCCTTTTAAAGTAAATAGTATCTTTAATCCAGGAGCAGTTAAGTTCAACAATGAGTATTTACTGCTTTGTAGAGTTGAATTACCAATTGGTCGTTCAGCTTTTGCACTTGCAAAGAGTAATGACGGCTTAAAATATGTAGTAGAAAACAGTTTGTGTCTTTCACCCGAAGACCATAAGGAGTATTCCGAATATGTTGAATGGGGAATTGAAGACCCAAGAATTACTAAAATAGAAGATGTGTATTATATTACATATACTGGGTACTCTCGCTTCCTACCATTGGTGATGTTAGCTAAAACTAAAGACTTTATTAAATTCGATATTTTAGGACCAATTACAGAGCCATCAAATAAAGATGCAGCATTGTTTCCAGAAAAAATTAATAATTTATATTGGAAGGTTGATAGACCATCAGCAGAAGGATTAAAGGATATCTGGATAAACTGCAGTCCTGATTTAATTCATTGGGGACAATACAAGCACTTGCTTGCTCCTGCTCTAGGAACTTGGGAAGCAAATAAAATAGGTGGCTCTACTCAACCTATTAAAACTGATAAAGGTTGGCTTATGCTCTACCATGGTGTTAGAGGTTTTGAGATCTCTTCCATATATAAAATAGGTGTTTTATTACTTGATTTAGAAAAACCTTGGATAATAAAAGGTAAAAGCAAAGAGCCAATATTATCACCAGACCATTTGTATGAAAGAGTTGGTGATGTCGGTAATGTGGTATTTACCAATGGATGGATTGTTGAAGATGATGGAAAGGTTCTAATTTATTATTCGGGCGCAGATTCAAATATTAGTGTTGCTACTACTACTATTAAATATTTATTATCTGTTTGCCAAAAAATGGTTGAAGATTAAAATGAAGAAGATATTTATAGTGCTAATTATTCTCTTGCTTTATGGTTGCAAGAAAGAACACTTAGTTGAAGATACTTCACTTGTAAATTCAAGTCATTTGGATTATTTATATGAGGAAATTAGTAACGAATGTAAAACTTTTGGAATTATCCATATTTATAGTGAGTATCCTGATTATCATTTTGTTGATGCAGAAAGTGAAGGGACAGCATGTGTTGATGATGTAGCACGAGCATTAGTCTTTTATAATAAGGATTATGAGTATAATGGAAATATTGAATCGTTAAGAAAATCGAAACAACTTGTTAAATTTATTCTTCATCTCGAAGCTGAAGACTCTACTTATTATAATTTTGTTTTTGAGGATGGGCAAATTAATAAAACCTTTAGAACAAGTGTTTCTGGATTTCAGTGGTGGATGTGGAGAGCCTTATGGTCTATGGCTGAATCATACGAAACTATCAACAGCAGTGATGAAGTTTTAGCAAGCGAAATACTAACTTCACTAAATAAAGGATTTAGTAAAAC
>JAQICK010000460.1 GCA_027858595.1 Melioribacteraceae bacterium | reverse complement strand
TATAATCAGTGGAATTTTTATAGTAATATTTAGACCATTCAGAGTTGGAGATAATGTTATTATTCAAACTCAAGGTGGTATTATAGAAGATATTACTTTACGCCATACTATTATTCGTAATTGGGAAAATAGACGAGTTATTATTCCAAATTCAATTATTAGCAATGAAACAGTTTTGAATTCTACTATAAACGAAACTAAAATTTGCAATCATTTTGAATTTGGAATTAGTTATGATTCTGATACAGACAGAGCAAAAGAGATTGTTATTGAAGAAGCACAAAATCACCCGAACTACATAGATAATAGAACGGGACAAGATAAACTAGATGGGATCGAACCGGTTTTGGTTAGAATTTTAAATTGGGGAGATTCCTCTTTAAATATGAAAGCTTATATTTGGACTGAAGATAGTGCGAAAGGTTTTGTTCTTAGGTGCGATTTATATGAATCAGTAAAAAAAAGATTTGATTCTGAAGGTATTGAATTTCCATTCCCACATAGGACAATTGTTACAAAGGAGATTAAAAAAGGAGATTATTTAATCGAATTCTTACTAGTAAAGTTGGTCTTCCTCCTGGAACTGTTGAATATCATGGTGAAAGCAAAGACCCTACTAGCATTCAATTAATTCAATACAATTGTGATAGTTTTATTTCGACTAATATTAAAAACGTTGAAGATCTTTCTATCGATCCAAACTCAATAAATTGGATTAATATAATAGGATTTAGAAATATTGAGCTAATTAAAGTTGTTTCTGAAAAAATAGAAATTCACAATATATTTTTAGAAGATGTTTTTAATATTGAACACGCCCCCAAGCATGAAGAATATTTATCATCTGCTATAATTATTTTAAAAAACTATTTTATCAACAAAAACAATGATGTTGACCAGAACCATTGCGCTATCTTCTACGGTGGAAATGTAATTGTTACATTTCAAGAATTCTATAACCCAATATTAGCAAAAAAGATTGAAAGAATATCAAAAGGTCAGGGTAAGGCAAGATCAAAAAAATCTGATTACTTACTTTTTGTATTATTAGATGCTTTTGTTGATACATACTATAATATTTTTGAAGACTTAAGAAAAGATATCGAGAGTATTGAAGAAAAACTATTAACTAGTAAAAAGCAAAATAATACCGAAGAAATATATCATCTAAACAAACGCATAAATTATATGCGAAAAAACGTGATGCCTCTAAAAGAAGCAATAGCAAATATTTATAAAGATGAGTTAAACTTTATTGATGATGATAATAAAAAATATTTTAATGATGTACTAGATCACTCTAAGGATATATTAGAATATTATAAATCATTTGAATCATTAGTAAAAGGACTGATAGACTTAAACGAAAACAATACAAATAGTAATGCTAATGAAGTGATGAAAACATTAACTATTGTTGCTGCTATATTTATACCACTTTCATTCATAGCAGGGTTATTTGGTATGAACTTTGAAAACATGCCAGAATTGAAGTGGGAATATGGATATTACTATGCATTAGGAGGTATGAGTTTAATTTCAGTTGGAATGATTATAGTGATGAAAGTTAAAAAATGGTTTTAACAGATTCTGCTTCTAATAATCATGGGTACGCTTGCAAACAATGTCTATACTTAATAGGAATTTAGTAATAAGTTGGAAGTTATTAGAAAAAACATAAACTAGTATCGCAAGCTCCTTGATACCACCATAGCTCAATCGTTAAACTTTTTTTCCAAAGAATCTCAAAAACAAAAACAAACCACCAAATATCATTGCAATTGAAATGAACGGACTTACTCCATATGCTGCGGGAATGCTACCCAATAACACACTCAAGATTCCGACTAAAAATGCATATGGTAACTGACTTTTTACATGATCGATGTGGTTACATTTTGAAGCAAGGGAACTTAAGATTGTCGTATCTGCAATCGGTGAGCAATGGTCACCAAACACAGAGCCAGCAAGGACAGAGCTAATAACACCATACATTACTATTTGTAAGCTTTCTCTTTCCAATCCAAACGAGTTGCCAACTGTATAAGTTAATGGAATTACTATAGGCATTACAATTGCCATTGTTCCCCAGCTTGTTCCAGTTGAAAAACCAATAGCTGCACAGATTATAAAAACAATTGCTGGAAGTAATCTTGGATCTATTGCATCACTCAGAAGTGAAATAATATAATCAGCAGTTTTTAGGTCAATTGTTACTGAACTTATTCCCCAAGCAAAGACCAGAATAATTACAGCAACCAACATTGATTGAATCCCCTTTTCCCATGCTGCCACTGCTTTTTGAAGTGTTAAAATACGCTGCGATACAGTCATAACAATTGCAACTATCGATGCTATAAAACTTGCCCACAAAAGTGATGAAAATGAGTCGCCATGATTAATTATATTTTGGATTGAGTAATCGGTAATACCTTCAGTATTAAGGCTACTTATTCCAGTGTATATCAAACTGATTATTGTACCAAAAAGAATTACTAATATTGGAATAGCTCCATTGTACCATCTTGTTTTAACGGACTTACTTAATTTACTATTTTCAAAATCATCACTCTCAATCACAACTTTGGAATTTCGAGCTTTCCTTTCAAATGAAAGCATAGGGCCAAAATCTCGTTCCAGAAAAGATGTTAGAAAGACAAAAAATATTGCCGCTATTGGATAAAAGCTATAAGGGATAGAGCTAATAAAAACATCATAAGCATTTTGAGTTGAACCTATTGAGTTTAAGCCATCCGAGATTAAACCAACTTCGTATCCAACCCAAGTACTAATTATTACAATACTTGCAATTGGTGCGGCAGTGGAATCAACAATGTAGGCGAGTTTTTCTCTCGATACTTTTAATTTATCTGTAATTGGACGCATCATGTTTCCAATTATTAGAGAGTTTGCGTAATCATCAAAAAATATTGCCAGACCAAGTAACCAGCTTGCAATCATTCCACTCTTAGCTGTTTTTGCTAACTTTGTAATCTGCTTTGCAAGTCCAATTGTTCCTCCATTTGCGGAGATAACCCCAACAACTCCACCAATTAATAATGTAAATACAATTACAAACATGTGGTCTTTGTCAATTAAAACATTCAGAATCAAAGTATCAGCAAACCGCAATAATGCAGTGATTGGATCAAAGTTATAATAAATTAAAGCACCAGAAAAAATTCCAATGGAAAGTGATACTACAACTTGCCTAATTAGAAGTGCAAGAAAAATGGCAATTAGAGGAGGGACCAACGAAAGCCAACCTGGAATTACTCTTATATAACTTGGTGTATTTGGAATTAAATTATTTTTTATTTCATAATTTTCTGAAACATCTATGGAAAGGTTTTCTGAAATTATTCCATTAACTACAGCCCATTTATATTCATAGGACTGAGTATCACTAATTAGAAAAAATTCTACTGTTTTTATATTATCTGGGATTTCACTAATTGATATCTCAAAAGGAATTCCAGTAAGACTTAGTTTTGGTATATCAATACTTTGAGCTGAAAGTGAAGATAAGAAAAAAAATAATATTGGGAAAAGATATTTAATTTTAATCAATGTTAAATGCATTCTTTGAAATTAATGATTTAGTCGATGCAATATATTGATGTAAATACTTATATACAAGATTGAGGGAAACACTGAGGAATAAATATCTATTTTACTTTGAGATTTTTATTGTCATTCCCACATGTTTTTAGTTGGGATTTTTTGCATACTGAAATGCAATAAAACATTAAAGAGACGGCATTATTTTTTATCTGTCAGATTCCCGATAAAAACATGGGAAGCTAGAATTAGAAAGCCCAGTTTAACTTTTTCAAGAACTACATTGCCAACTTATTCCTTAAAATAAAAATGCCAGGCTAACTAACTACACAGATTAAATACCGACCGCTGCTTCCTTCCGGACCTGACGGAGTTGAGCATTAACCTGTTAGTTAGCACCTGACAAACTTTTCAAAATCAAGAATGAAAATATAGATAATAATATTGAGCTATTCAAAGAGATGTTTTACTTTTTGATATTCCCTCTGCCAATTCAGCACTTCTGAGGCTTTAGTAGTCATTTGTCTAAATTCACTAAGCTGATCTTTGTTGGAAATAAACTCTCTTAAGATATTTTCTACTTCTTCTGTATTTTCAAGATTAACAATTCTACCTACTTTATAATCTGTAACAACCTTTTTCATCTGAGGTAAATCGCTTATCAATACAGGTAATCCGGCCATTATATATTCAAAGAGTTTATTTGGAAGTGCATAATAGTAACTCTTGCTTATATTTTCAATTAACGAAACTCCAATATCAGCACCAGCAGTATAGTTTATTAACTCAGTCTGGTCAATGTTACCAAGGAAGTGAACACGATTTTCTATTCCTAAATCAAAAGCAAGTTTTTCATATTTAGTTTGAAATACCCCTGCACCAAGGACAACTAAATCACAATTTTCAACTTTCGTCATTGCTTGTAACAGAGGGTCAAATCCCCTTCCCTCAAGTATCACTCCCTGATAAAGTAGTATTGTGTTAGAGACTGGAATACTCAACAACTCATGGAAATCTTTTGGCACTGTGGCTTTGCGTTTCAGAGGAAGATTTCTAATTACAACAGTATTATTTATTCCATAATACTCTTGCAAAAACTCAGCATCTCCATCACCCGTTACAAATACTTTATCGACTTTTGCAATAAAGAATTTTTCTAAAATTCTAATTATCGATTGCGTTTTAGGTTTGTTCCTAAGTCCAGCAAGAAATGAATAAAACTCTCGACTGTTATAATACAATTTTGCCTTTTTCATTTTTGCAATAAAAGTGACAATCGGCAGTGTGAAAATATCCTCGGCAACATAGATTGATGAATCTGTTTTCCTTAACTCTTTGAAAAGTATTGAGAGAAAATTTAGATAGTACGAAAGAGAATTATTCTTTTTTACTAATTTATAAATTGAAGTATCGCCAGTGATAGTATGAAAATTTGGAGTAGTCCAATCGAATGAAACTACTTTAATATCCATTCCATCAGCTTTTAATGAATTTGTCAGGTTTGCTACGCGAGTATCAAAATTTGCATTGCCAAGAAATGATATTGTTACTGATTTCCGCTTCTGCATAATTTTATAATTTTATGCTTAGAGAATTTCTCATCACAGTTTTCGCATCAAACTTCTCTTTGAAATCAATTAAGCCCATACTTGGTGTCATTGGGTTTTCGGCTTTTGTATCTTGCGAAACACCAATATCAACGTAGCTATAACTGTTCTCGGTAGAGTATTTAACTACTTCATACATTATTCTGTGAATTGGTTTCAGATGCTCGTATTCGTAATCTAACATATTGTAAAAACAAAGTGCGCATGTTTTATTTACAAAAAACATTGATGAACCTGCAATAGGAATATCTTTGTAATAAAGCATAAATAATTTTAAGTGGTTTGGCAAAAGCTCTTTCAATTTCAACAAATCATCCAAACTATGTGTTGGCTTCACATTATGCCTATCTTTATTACTCAAGAGAATTGGATAAAATTGATCATATCGTTCATTTATTTCAACACGAATATCGGAGTTACGGAAAGTCTTTCTTATGTTTCTGCGAACTGTTGGTTGGAAACGTGAAATTATATCTGTCTCTTTATCAAGTTTTATTGCACTACTTATATAGTGTAAAGAATAATTAAACCCTTTCCATAGCAGTGCGAAATCAATATTCTGGTTGGGTTTATCTTCGTAAACAACTGGAGCTGCTGTTAATTCAAATTCTGTAATTTCATTTGCTTTTGCATATTCAAGTAGAGTAGAAACTATTTCGAGAGCTTTTTCAAATTTAATATCTTTAGTAACAATTGATCCGTAGCTTGCTCCAATAGGAGATTCAAACTTAGAACCTAGTAATGAACCAGG
>JAQICK010000281.1 GCA_027858595.1 Melioribacteraceae bacterium | reverse complement strand
TGATTTTTCAATATCTTTCCATAAAGAGAAAATTGATCCTATTTCCTTATTTGAATATTATATTTCTAAAAATCCTAAAATTAGAACTGTAAATTTTGGGGAAGCTACAATTATTGATGCAGTCGGAAATAAATTTTTCAAAAGAATTATTAATAGCTTTGGTGTCGGATTTGATGCAAAGGTTGCTTATTATAATCAGTATAATAAAGTATTGAGTGGATCTCTATCCTACAGAGTTGCAATTCTTAGAGCTTTAATTGAGTTTAGTAACGTTGATTTTAGTGCTAAAGTTGATGATAATGATATTTCAGGAAATGCATTATTCTGTGCTGTTGGAAATGGTGAGAGCATTGGTGGGGGATTATATTTAATGCCAAATGCTAAAGTTGATGACAATATTCTGGATTTAAGCGTTGTTTCAATTAAATCGAGATTTAAGTTACTTACCTTGCTTCCAAAAGCTATTTCTAATACTTTGACTGAACGAAAGGAATTAACTCAATATCGTTTTAAGAATTTAGAGTTAGTATTAGACAAACCATTTTACACTCATATAGATGGTGAAATTATAACTGATTCCGCAAAAGAGATTAATATTAATCTTGCTAATGATAATCTTAGATTTATGTGTAAGACTTAGGAGAAATTTATATGTTTTTTAGGAAAGTTGAAAATAAGCAGTTCGATCATATCCCACGGTTTTATAATCCAGATGATGATATTGTAGACAAACGAAAAAGGAAATTGAAATTCCGTGTTGACTCTAAGTTGAAAAAGAAATCTAGATTCCCAATTATGCTTGTGCTTTTCATTATTGTAATAATATATTTTATAGTTAAACTTAAAGGTGGGGCATAGTAATTTTATAAATATGCTTTATTGGCTTGGATTTGTATTATTACAATAAAACATTAGTTTACATAATATACATTATGCGAATATACTATGTGACTTTTACTACTATCAAAACAATATTGTATAAATCCTCTTTCTGAGCGGTGCGTAGAAATCATCAGAAAGAAAATAAAGGCACCGTCATTTCGAACCAGTTTTTTTGGTGAGAAATCTCTCACAATTCAAAAAAATTCTCACATTCGTTCGAAAAGACAATTTTAAAAATCATATTTTGCAGATGTCAAAACAATTAAAACAATAGTTAATTGTAGTGGACGAAATTAATCGTCTACTACAGAACAATTATTTATTACTTTATGGTTTCTTATATATAATACAAGTAACGGTTTTATCATCTCCGCCCATATTAATTGACATTCCATACGGACGCTTAGAATCGAGTTCTATTTGTGCTTTACCTGCTTTCTCGGTTAATTGTTGCCAAATTGTTACAGCTTGATGAACTCCGGTAGCTCCTACAGGATGACCCCAACCAATTAAACCTCCAGTTGTGTTAAATGGAACTTTGCCATCATGTGCAGTATTACCATTACTAACGTATTCTGGACCTTTGCCATGCTCCGCAAATCCGATGGCTTCAGTAGCCATTATTCCTGCAATTGAGAAACAATCGTGAGCTTCTACAGTTCTAATCTGATCTTTTGTTATTCCAGCACGGTCAAATGCCAATTTTACAGCATTTTCTGTAGTTAAAAGACGTGTCGAGTCCTCAGGTTGAGTTGTAATATCATCTTCGGACTGTGCAAAACTGATAATTTCTACAGTATCTTTTAAATCTATATTACATCTTTTTAAGCCTTCTTCTGTCATAATTGCTATTGCGGAGGCTGCATCTGAAACTTTTGAACAATCAAAAACAGTTAAATTATCAACAAAGAATTTTCCATTTGGCTCAATTGAAGCAGTTTTATTCAAATCATTATCTGTGCTATGATATTCTTGAGCTGTTTCGTCTAACTTAGCGTTATTTATGGCATTTACATACCATTGTTTCATAGCGTTTCTAGTATATCCTTTTCCATATTTTTCGTAGTATTTACCAGCTCTATCACTAAATTGTCCTGGAAAGAAATGTGCATGACCATCTTTTCTATCACTCCACCAGCCAGCAGTTGCCAAATAGTCTGCTCCGTAAACAGCTTTTACAGTGTTCTGAACTTCGAACCCAAGAGTTAAAACCACATCACTTACTTCGGAAAATAAAAACTTAATTCCAGTTGCTACAGCCATGCCACCAGAACCACATGCTCCCTCAACTCTAGTTGAAGGTTTGTATCTTAGCTTTTCATCTACATAAGGTGCATATCCTGGAAGATTTCCTTGATTGTTATATTGAGCAGCATTAAAGTTACTTATAACTGTTTCATCAACGTTTTCAGCTCCACCAATCATCTCTAAGGTTGAAGAACCAGCTTCTTTAACATAATGTTCAATTCCAGGTCTCTGCTTCTTAGGATTGAATTCTTTTCTACCAGTTCCTAAGGAAATTGTATTATATCCAGCGGTAATAAATATTCGTTTTTTCATTAAATTTCCTCCCAAGGTAAAAAGTCGTTAATTGGTCCGTAACTATGGAAAAATCCAGTTAACATTACATCATTTACATCTTTCTCTGTTTTAGCTACATTTTGCTCTACTAATTTAAGCCCAATTTTACGAGTTCCTTTCATATATTTTTTTGCCATGTTAGAGCCAAGATTATTAGTTGCAAATAAATTATTAAAATATGCTCCCAATAAATTATCTCTTCCTTTTATTTTAATTATTTCTTTCCAAGCTAAATGCTCCTCCGGAAGATTTCCAATAATAGAATCCATTTTGTTAGCAACAGATTCGTAACTAACATATTCATTATTATAGAAATCGTAAATTTCTGATATTCTACCCTTTTCGTATTTCATAAATCCATCTTTTTGTGAGCCATTAGAATTTTGTCCACCCTTCACTCCCCTCTCGAATAGTTGATCGAGCAAACTGCTGTGCAAATTCTCACCCTCAAAATAAGGATTCATAACTTCCATGATATATTTGCAGACATCAACGCCAACATAATCTACTAATTGGAAAATTCCCATAGGACGAATCATAAAATCTTGTGAAATTTTATTTATTGCGTAAACTGCTTCAGGAAAACCATGCTCCGATTTTAGTTCGTTAAGCAATTCAATTCCAAGAAGTGCATCACGCATAAAGTGTCCATTTCCTATAAAGCCTGCAATATCGTTCGAGTTCACAATAAATTTGCGTAATTTCTTTGCATATTCAAGTGCAAAGTTGTTTAATTCGGGTAGAGTTTCTTTACCATTAATTAGTTCAACTAATTTTTGAACGGCAGGAGGATTATAAAAATGAAATCCAATAATTCGTCCTTCCAATTCTCCAGTTACATCTAAATAACTAATTGGAACTGAAGATGTATTTGTGAAAAACCAAGGATTAACATTGCTATTTTCATCTATTTGTTTAATCAATTTAATTTTCAAATCTGGATTTTCATTTACAGCTTCAAATATTACATTTGAATTATAGGCAGATTCTAATAATGTTGAAGGGCGGATTATTGCCAAAACTCTGTGAATGTAATCATCAATAATTTCACTATTGTTTACAAGACTACGATTATCCGAATAGATTTCACGCAAAAATTGAATTTTCTTTTCAGCAATTTTTAATGCTTGAACTCTTACATATTCTAATAAGCCAGCTAATGCTTTATCGGAAACATCAACTGCATTTAATATAAAAGTTAAATCTCGGTTCTCTTTTTTGAAACTTAAATCTGCCATTTCAACTGCAGTAAGGAGTAAAATTCCACTCCCCATTTTACCAGCAGCACCGAGAATGCTGATGTTTGATAGTCTTTCATCATAAGTCATAAAATTTCCTTTTTAAAATTTACAGTATAAAAAAATAGTT
>JAQICK010000394.1 GCA_027858595.1 Melioribacteraceae bacterium | reverse complement strand
GTAATAACCCGAATGGAGAAAATGTACCGATGAATCTCTTGGCTAAATAAATTGGTTTTGAATAATAGACTATTTGAGTAGAATACTGTAGTAATAGACTCTCCCCTCCGCCTTCGGTTGCTATTAATTGCCTAAGTCCTACGAAAATTAAAAGCATTGTAGAAGAAATAACAGAAAAATAGAATGCATCTCTGCGCTTAAAACCCGTTTCGTATAAAAATATAAATCCAGCAGGTATTAACATTAACATATACTCTTTTATCAAAACCCCTAAAATAGAGACTAAGAAAAGTGTCATAAATTTTCTATTACGTAAAAGAATAAATGAATAAAAAAGGAAAGTGAGTGAAAGAGTATCGCTCAATTGAAAGTAATTCCAACCCAAAAACTGGAACAAATACCTATTTAATTGAAAAATAATTGTAAATACTAGGGCCAACTTTTCATCAGTTTTATATTCAAGAAGAAATGAGTAAAACGCCAATCCTAGAAGAAATAAAGAAATTGAGTTAAGAATAAAAAAATTTGTTGGAATTGAAAAAGGAAGCAATCCTGCAACCCATGGTGCTGCTATTCGGTAAACAAAAGGTTTAATTATATCTGTGTTTATCCCCGTAGATGCTTCCGCCATGGCAATATACTTATTCATATCCATATTGGAATATGCAGTATTATGGAAATCAATAAAACCAGAAAGAAGAATACAAATTATTGTTGAAATTAGGAGAATTAGTATGTGATTTTTATCCAGCTTTCTCATAATCCTAATAAAATTTTATTTCCTTTCATTGCTCCAATGCAAAACTCGATATGTTCATCAAGTGGAATTCCTAAATCCTCAGCACCTTGAATTATCTCTTCCCTATTTACCGCACGTGCAAACCCTTTGTCTTTCATTTTCTTTTTTACCGATTTAACTTTTACTTCATCAATAGATCTGCTTGGCCTCACATATGTTACTGCGGTAATAAATCCAGCAAGTTCATCGCACGCAAAAAGAGTTTTTTGCAATTTAGTCTCGCGGGCAATTCCAGTATATTCTGCGTGCGACATTATTGCAGTTCTAAATTCCTCAGAAAACCCAAGCTCTTTTAATATCTCATTTCCTTTGCAAGGATGCTCCTCTGCTGTTGGAAATTTTTCATAATCGAAATCATGTAAAAGTGCTACATTTCCCCAAAAATTTTCATCCTCATTATTTTTTTTTGCATAAGCAAGCACACAAGTCTCAACAGCATAAGCATGTTTTAATAGTGATTCACTTTTCGTGTAATCTTTCAAAATTTTTAAGCACTCTTCTCGGTTTAACTCTTTTTCCATTTTGGATGACCTATATTATTAATAATTGCAAAAAGCAGAAGTAAATCTAGCTAACTTTTTGGCTTGGACAGTAATCAATTAAAGCACATTCCAAGCATTTTGGGCGACGTGCAATGCAAACTTTTCTTCCGTGAGAAATAATCCAATGTGTAAATTTAACCCAGTCTCTTTCTGGAAGTAATTCTTTTAATTTTGCTTCTATTTTCTTTGCATCTTTAGTGGTAACAAAACCAAGTAAATTCATTATTCTTATAGCATGAGTATCAACAGCAATTGCTGGAATTCCGAAAGCATTTCCTGCTACAACAGAAGCAGTTTTTCTCCCAACTCCAGATAGATTTGCTAATTTTTCAAAATCGGCTGGAACTTCACTATTGTATTCATCAATCAGTTGCTTGCTACACCTCTGAATACTCTTCGATTTTTGATTGTAAAATCCAGTAGAGAAAATATCCTTTCCTAATTCCTCTTGTGAAACATTTAAGTAGTCCCGTGGAGATTTATATTTTTTGAACAAGTCTTTTGTTACCATATTAACACGTGCGTCTGCACATTGTGCTGAGAGCATTGTAGCAACTAAAAGTTCAAACGGATTTTCGTGGTCTAAAGCAATTTCTACTATTGGATATTCTTTTTTAAGAAGATTTACAACTTTTTCAAGACGAACTATTTCTTTTTTATTTGTCATCCGTAATCTCTAATTCAGTTACAACTTCGCCATTGATTAAATCTGTTTGAATAATTTCTTCAATGTTCTCAGTAGTTAAACTTCCGTACCACGTTCCTTTAGGATAAACAACAGCAACTGGTCCGTTATTGCAAGCTCCAAGACATCCAGCGGAATTAACACGGATAGTTTTATGGAGACCAAGTTCACCAATTCGGTTTTTCATTTGTTCTCTAATTTCCTTGCCACCATTAAGCCCACAACTTTTCTTAGGACTACCAGCCTCTCTTATATTTTCACAAATAAAAATGTGTTTCTTTAATTTATTCATTTCACCACTTTCATATTTATATTGAATATTAATTACAATCTACATTTTTTTTGATAAATGAGAAAGAGATATTTGAGTTACAAAATACTCTATTACACATTAAAGGATACCTACTCTGCTTAAGTCGAACCATTCGCCTAAAGTGTCGAAATTCTATTGGTTTTTTTCAATAATCGATTTTTTCACATCAAACTAACTTGGCACGATTGTAGAACAATAGCTTCAAATAATTATAAACAATAAAGAGGAAAATAAGATGAAAAAAGAATAACTTAATAATAGCAACTTTGGCTTTTGCACTCACATTTATTGGCTGTCAAGAAAATGGGTCACTAGTTGCGGCAGACGATTCATTACAAAAAACAGAAACTCAGCTAATTGAAGAAGCAATTTCAAACATACCAATAAGTAATTTATCAGATCCAGAAAAATATGGCATTGTATTTATGCGTGAAGAAGAAAAAATGGCACGCGATGTATATTTATATTTTTACGAAAAATATGGAATGAAAATATTTAGCAATATTGCAAAAAGAGAAATCACTCATATGGAAGCACTAAAAATGTTGCTTGATAAATATGAATTAGAAGACCCAATAACAAACGATGCAATTGGTGCCTTCAATAATGCAGTTCTTGCAGCTCTTTAAACACAATTAACTGAAGCTGGAGAAGTTAGTTTAGTGGAAGCTCTTAAAGTAGGACTAACGATTGAAGACCTTGATATTAGAGATTTAATGGAATTCACAAAAGAAATAGGAAGCGAAGATATCATTTTGGTTTACAACAACTTAACCAAAGGTTCAAGAAATCACTTACGTGCTTATTACAGACAAACTACACGTAATGGTGGAAGATATGAAGCTCAGTTTATTTCTCAAGAATTATTTAACTCAATAATTGACTCTCCCCAAGAGAGAGGCAGAAGTTTGTAAACTCAACATGGGGAGAATGTTAATTTTATGTTCTCCCCTTTTACTTTGTTTATTAATCTTTTGCTTTTACAATTTTCTTTTTACTTTCGGCTTCAATCAAATAATTATCCACTAAATAATACTTGCCCTAATTCATTTTTCGCATCTTGTTCTTGAGTTTAACATCGTGAGTAGCCATATTCAAACGGTGACAAATTGTCACCACTTCACTTTATTCTATCTTGAACATTGTTCTCTAATAGTTCTCGTAATATGATGGTTTTTTGTTCACCACTATAACGTTTTCTTTCTATTAACCCAGCGACAATAAACCGCTATAATTAACATATAATTTTCGTATATTTGTAGATGAAAAAATTAGATTTTAGAAAGCTATCAAGTGTAGAACGGTTCAGCTATCGCCAACGAGCC
>JAQICK010000132.1 GCA_027858595.1 Melioribacteraceae bacterium | reverse complement strand
ATGTTGAAGAACAACTTGACAAAATATTTTTGAATGATGATTTAAGCATTAATTTTAAAAACGTAACCGATAAATTAATCTATCACTATTTTAGTGAATTGGACACATATTATTGCGAAGACTCAGCAAAAAATACTCAGAAGGATTGTTCATTAAAAGAGAACATTCAAAATAGACTTTCTGGGGTATTAGCAAAATATATAAATTATGAAATTTTATTAATTAGTCATTCAATGGGTACAATTGTTACCTTTGATGTTTTATCTAAATTGTCCGACGAGCATACTATAAATACTCTTATCACCATTGGCTCCCCTCTTGGATTACCAATTATTGTTGGAAGAATTTTTGCAGACCAGAAATTATTGAAAAATAATATTACTAAACCATTTACTCCAAATTGTATTTCAAATAAATGGTATAATTTATCCGATAGCTTAGATAATATCGCAATAGACCACACACTAAACGATGACTATGAAGCAAATAAATTTGGAATTAAAGCAATTGATATAACAGTTTTTAATAATTATGAAATAAATGATAAACCCAATCCACATAAATCTTTTGGCTACTTAAGAACTCCAGAAATTGCTAAAATCTTTGATGAGTTTCTTAAGAGGAAAAGAAGTGATATTCTTTATCAAAAGTTATTATCAATTTCAAAAAGTATTAATAGCAGTTTAAACATTTTTAGAAAAAACAAATTAGGGGATAGTGATGAATCGTAGTGAAATGATTGGTCGGATTGATGAAAAAACTATTTGGGATATCATAATAATTGGTGGAGGTGCCACTGGTGTTGGTATCGCAGTCGATGCAGCATCACGAGGATACAAGACACTACTTTTAGAAAAAGGTGATTTTGCTCAAGGCACATCGAGCCGTAGCACAAAACTTGTTCACGGAGGAGTACGATATTTGCAACAAGGAAATATTTCGCTCGTATTGGAAGCTTTAAAAGAGCGTGGAATTTTACGAAAAAACGCACCACATCTTGTTCATAATCTTCCTTTTATTGTTCCAAACTACGATTGGTGGGAAGGTCCGTTTTACGGAATTGGAATGAAAATTTATGACATGTTAGCAGGAAAAGAAGGCTTTGGAAAATCAGAAATTATTTCAAAAGAAGAAACTTTAAAACATATTCCAACAGTTGAGCAAGAAGGACTTAATGGTGGAGTAATATATTATGACGGTCAATTTGATGATGCACGCTTAGTTATAAACATTGCAAAAACCGCTACCGAGCAAAGTGCAACTATTATAAATTATATGCCAGTTACCAAGTTAATTAAAAAATCAGGCTTGTTAAAAAGAGTAATTGCAAGCGACCTTGAATCGGGTAAAGAATACGAATTGGAAGGAAAAGTATTAATTAATGCCACTGGACCTTTCACAGATTCCGTAAGAAATATGGATGATGAAACATGCAAACCGTTTATAAAACCGAGTCAGGGTGTACATATTGTATTGGATAAATCATTTTTACCTGGCGATAGTGCAATTATGGTTCCACATACAGATGATGGAAGAGTGATATTTGCAATTCCGTGGCATAACAAAATAATTATTGGAACTACCGATACACCTATGGAAAAAGTTGAGTTAGAACCTAAACCAATGGAAGAGGAAATAGACTTTTTACTCAAGCACACAGCACGCTATCTTGCTAAAGATCCAACAAAGAAAGATGTTCTTAGTATGTTTGCCGGTGTTAGACCTTTGGTTAATAATCCAGAAGCAGAAAATACTGCAGCTATTTCACGCGAACATGTTGTGAGCATTTCTAAGTCGGGACTAGTAACTATTGCTGGCGGTAAATGGACTACATACAGAAAAATGGCTGAAGACACATTAGAGCAAGCAATAATGGTTGGCGGACTTGAGCATAAACCTTGCTTAACAACAAATATACAGATTCATGGATTCCACAAAAATGCTACTATTTTTGGAGAGTTAGAATCTTATGGCTCCGATGCTACTGAAATTCAAAACATTGTAAATAAAGATTCAAAACTTGCAAATAAACTCCATCCTGAAATGACAGCAATTGAAGCAGAAGTCATTTGGGCTGTTCGTGAAGAAATGGTTGTTAATGTTGAAGATTTTTTATCCAGAAGAACTCGGTCACTTTTACTAAATGCAAAAGCGTCAATAGAAATGGCACCAAAAGTTGCCGAAATAATGAAATATGAGTTGGGAAAAAACAACAAATGGAAAAGAACCCAGATAGAAAGCTACAGTAAATTAGCTCAAAATTATATTTTGAGCTAGCAGAAACTTAAAAATTATTATCTTATTAATTCCCTTCTGTCCAAAATGTTTTTATTTTAAATAAAATTGTTCAATAATTTGAAGAATTGCAGTTCTCTTTAAGCGTAAATATCCCAAAATAAATAATGTCGTCCCTATGGGACTTTTCATGTTCTTAGTTGTTTTAGTTTACCATAATTTCGCTCCTACGGAGCTTATTTAGTCCAGTATGGACGGAATTATGGTTAGAACGCTTAATTAGCTTTTTTAAGTGCCGTAGGTACGACATTATTTAGCACAGATGCACAATAATTAGTATTTTTACAACTAATATAAACCCTAATAAAACAGAGTAAAAGCAAATGTCCGAAGAAATTTTAAAACCAATTGATGTTATGAATAATGATGAATTGATATCAATTTTAACTATCAAAAAAGA
>JAQICK010000183.1 GCA_027858595.1 Melioribacteraceae bacterium | reverse complement strand
CTACCTTTTAGAGGTAAATTAAAAATATCAATTTCACCATTCTCATATTCAACAATTCCTTTAACATCTGAAATTGTAGCATGTTTTTCGAGTTCAAAACATTCTGATTCTAACTCGTTTACTTTTGTAGTTATTACTTCTTTTGCTATTTCTGGAAGATATCCAACAAATACTTTTTGATTACTTTTAATAATCCCAGCTTTTTCCTTTGCAATGATATCAAGACTCTCGCCCAGTATATTTGTGTGTTCAAAACTGATTGATGTTATTACAGATGCAATTGAATTCAATACATTTGTTGCATCCAACCTTCCGCCAAGCCCTGTTTCAACAATTGCATAATCTACCTTTTCATCAGCAAAGTATTGGAAGGCAAGTGCAGTTGTAAGTTCAAAGAAAGTTGGTGATTCTCTATCTATATAATTATTGTTTTCATTTACGAAATTGGCAACATATTCATCAGGTATTTCAATTCCATTTATTCTTATCCGTTCATTAAATTTCACAAAATGAGGCGAAGTGTAAAGTCCAACCTTATGGCCAGCTTCTATCAAAATGCTTGCAATAAACGAGGCAGTACTTCCCTTTCCGTTTGAGCCAGCAATATGAATTGCTTTAAGTTGTTTTTCTGGGTTGCCAATGTGGACAAGAAGATTGTTAATATTATCCAAGCCCAATTTAATTCCAAATTGGTGTAGAGAAAAAAGTTTTTCGAGAGATTCTTTGTAGTTCATTTTTAAGTTTTTTAAATTGAAGAGATTGCTTTGTCGTTCAAAACCCGAACTCCTCGCAATGACAGTCAAATTAGAGAATAATATTTAATAGTATTGACTGAGTTCAATTTATGATAGCAAATCATGCTCTTTTATTTTTTCAGTATCTTTTCAATGTCATTTCGAAATGAGCTTGCTTTGTAGCGATTGAGAACCGTAAGCTCACCGAAGGTAAATCTCCTACTATTCACGAGATTTCTCACCCAAGAAAATGGGTTCGAAATGACAGATCCTTTTATTTAGATTATCTATTGATAACATTACTATTAAATAATGCTGAGTTAATTAGAACTTAGCCATAGTATTTAAGAATGTCCCACTAGATTAAATATGAGCCAGTTAAATCACTTATTTTTGAAAGATTAGTTTCAAGACAATAATTTTTCAAACCTTCAATTATTTCTTCTGATGCATTTGGGTTGATAAAATTTACAGTACCAAGTTGAATTGCAGTAGCACCACAAATCATAAATTCAACGGCATCTTTCCAATTCATAATTCCACCAATTCCAATTATTGGAATATCAACATTTCTACTTATCTCAAGAACCTTTGCTAATGCAACTGGCTTTATTGCTGGGCCAGACAATCCACCAGTGATATTTTTTATTTTTGGTTTCTTTGTGTAAATGTCAAAAGCAGTTCCAACAAGAGTGTTTATAGCTGAGACTGCGTCTGCTCCTTCATCCTTTGCAGCTTGGGCAAAGTCCTTAATTGATGCAGTGTTTGGTGATAATTTAATTATTATTGGCTTGTTAGTAACTGCTCTAACTTTCGCTGTTATTTTGCGAACATTGTTAACATCATTTCCAAAGATGAGACCACCATCTTTTACGTTAGGACACGAAACATTTATTTCAAATGCTTTAACAGTCTCTTCAGAATCCAATGCTTTTGTACATTCAACATATTCTTCAATTGAACTTGCAGCAATATTACAGATTAAAGTTGAATCAAGATTTTTTAGAAATGGAATTTTAGTTTTGATAAACTCTTCAAGACCAACATTAGCAAGACCAATTGCGTTTAACATTCCAGAAGCTGTTTCTGTTATACGTGTAGGAGGGTTTCCCTTTCTAGGATGAAGTGATACAGACTTTGTAACTATTCCACCAATTTTTGACAAATCTGTATATTCAGAAATTTCATTTCCATAGCCAACGGTACCAGATGCTAACATTACAGGATTTTGTAAAACAAGACTCCCAATCTTTACGCTTAAATCTACACCGCTCATAATTTCACATCCTCTGCATTAAATACAGGACCATCTTTACAGACAAGTAGAAATCTATCGGAGTGAACACCTTCTACGTTACAACCTTGACATATTCCAAATCCACACGCCATTACACTTTCGGTTGATATTTCACATTCATATCCATTTTCGATTGTGAACTTACTTAAAGCACGCAACATCGGATTTGGTCCGCAAGCAAATATTTTAGTTTTGGCTTTATCGTATTTGTGAATTTCAGATTCTAAAAGTTCAACAACATTTCCGTGAAATCCTTCCGAACCATCATCCGTTGATGTAATAACATTTTTTAACTTATAACTTATAATATCATTTTTAGTTCTTCCACCACAAAAAGAAATAATGTTTTTATTATTTGGTATTTTTTCTATTAAGAAAGGAAAAGGAGCAGCACCAATTCCGCCTGCAATAATAATGGCATTTTCATAATTGCCAGAATAATTAAACCCAACTCCCAGAGGACCAATAATATTAAGAATGTCTCCCTTCTTCTTTTGTGAGAGTATTTTTGTTCCCTCACCAACAATATTGAATTGAAAAGAAATTATATTACCCTCAACATCGCAAATTGAAAAAGGACGCCTCAATAAAGGTGTTAGTGAATCATCAACTTTTATATTACAAAACTGCCCAGGAGTAGCTTCCAATGCACTTAGTTCAGATTCTACTTTTAGAATAAATATTCCTTTTTGAATCTCTTCAACAGATTTCACTATTGCATTTTTTTCAATCATTATTTTTTTTCTATTTCCTTAGAGTAATTCATCTTTCTTATTCATCTTAAGGTAATCCACTATAAGTTTTACATCTTGTGCGTAATCTCTATGACAAACAAGAGTTGCATCATCAGTATTAATTACCAACAAATCTTTTACCCCAATAACGGCAGTAAATTTGTTTTCAGAATTAACATAAGTACCAGATGAACTTCCAAAATAGACTTCTCCTTTAGCAGCATTTTCATTTTTGTCTTTTTCAAGAAGATGATAAACGGCATCCCAGCTACCAACATCACTCCAATCGAACTTGCCTTTTATAAGACGAACATTCTTAGAATTTTCCATTATTCCATAATCAATAGAAACACTTTTTAGTTGACCGTATATTTTTGTTAGAACTTCTTCATAGTCATTTGTTCCTAATGATTCAGTAATGATTTGTAGGCCCTCATCCAAATCAATCATGTGAGACTTTATCTCGTTAAGAATAACATCCGCTCTCCAGACGAACATTCCAGAATTCCAAAAGAAATCTCCAGACTCCAGAAATCTCTTAGCAGTATCCAAGTTTGGCTTCTCTGCAAATCGTAAAACTTTGTGGAGCGTTTCAGTTTCGTTCTCATCAATTTGAATATATCCAAAGCCAGTATCAGGGCGTGTTGGATTAATACCAATAGTTACAAGAGAACCTTCTGCTTGAGCGAAATCAGCTGCTTCTTTAATTACTCTTTGAAATTCCCCTAGGTCATTTATTAAGTGGTCAGCAGGTAATACAATTGTTACAGCATTTCCGTGGTTTTTATTTATAATTATTGAAGCAAGTCCAATAGCTGCAGCCGTATTCTTGCCGTAAGGTTCTTCTATAATATTTTCTGTTGGAATTTCACTAAGCTGTTCAACTATTTTTTCTTTTTGAATTTTATTTGTTACAACATAAATATTTTCATTTTTAACAACGCCTTTCATTCTATCAACAGTATTTTGAATCATAGAGCCCTCACTAAAAAGATTCAATAATTGCTTTGGTTCTTTTGCTCTGCTCTTTGGCCAAAATCTTGCACCTACGCCACCAGCCATAATTACTGCAACTAATTCCATATTCTCCTCATTCCAAGTTTAAGTATTTTCCTAAATTTTCAGCTTTATTTAAATAATTAGTAATGTCAACATCCTTTCCGCGAACAACGGCAACAACAACTATTAAACAAGCTCTCAACGATTCTATTAAATTTTTATCGACAAAAATCTTTTTGTCTCGCACATATACAAGTGCCGTGTAAAAAACAGTGTGCATTTCTGCAAGAATTGTAAAACCAATTTCTTTTGAAAACTCGGCATTCTTTCTCATTGATTTTATAAAAGGAGCAAGTTCATCCCCATCAACTTCACGTTCCGAAAGAATTATTAATAATTTTTCCAGTTTGCTAATTGGTTTCAAAATCTCTTCTTCAAAATCATCAAAATCGTAACTAGGTGTATCTTTTATTCCACCTAATATAAATTCCTCTTTTAATTCATCTCTCTCAACGCTCTCTTTTGTTTGCTTTTCCTCAACAACCATTACTCTATTTAACGATGGGCCAGTTGGTAATTCTGAATGAAATGTGTTGCTTCCAAGCTCAACCGAAATTTCTTCTTGAACTGTCATTGAATCAAAAATTTCATGTAATCTGTCTGGAGTTGCAACGTCCAAAAGATTGCTTAATTCCATAACAAGATTATGCGAGTGTTCTTTAAATATTTCACTAATTCTTAAAAAGTCAATGGAAGTGGATTTTGTATACTGAAATGCCTCCCATAACTTAATAGCAAATTTTGAAAGCTCAGTTTTTGCTTTCATTTTTTTAATAGATTCTTCCAAATTTTCGCAATGTTGAATGTAATCCCTAAGAATAGCAACAGTTTCAATCTTATCGGAACTTAATCTAAGATTATTTGAGGCTACAGAAATTATTTGAATAATATATTGTTTGCTAAAATTCATTAATTATATTTTCTCAAAACTCTTTTACTAATTCCACAAGTTATTTCGTAAGGAATTGTTTTAAGAATACCACACCAATCAACTGCATTAATATTCTCACTTTTTGAATTGCCAAGTAGAATAACTTTATCACCAATTTTCACTGGTGCATTTCCAATATCAAACATAATTCTATCCATTGTAATAGTTCCAACTTGGGGATGTTTTTTGTTCTTAATTATACAAAACATTTTGTTAGTCAGTCCACGATTTATTCCATCAGCATAACCAATGGGAACGGAAATAATTTTTGTATCGCTTTTAGTTTTATATTCTCTTCCATAACTTACTGATGTATTCTTTGGGACTTCACTAATTGTTGCTACTTCCGAAATTAACGACATTACAGGTTTCAGCTTTATCGACTCACTTGTTTCATTGGATGGATAATAACCATACATTGAAATTCCTGCTCGTACCATATCAAAATGTGATTCTGGGAGATCAAGTATTGCACCACTATTAGCAGCATGAATATTTCCAAAACTTATTTTTTTCTCTCTTAAGACGTCTATAATTTCATTAAATCTATTAAGCTGAATTATCGCAAATGATTTATTCTTTTCATCAGAAGTGGCAAAGTGTGTATAGATTCCATCTATCTGAATCATTCTATTTTTTAGTAGTTCTAGAATTAACTTAACCGCATTTTTGGAAGGAATTCCAACACGTCCCATCCCAGTATCAATATTTATATGAACGTTAAACTTTTTCTTAAAATTTACATTATTCAATTTTGTTATTTCGTATAAGCTTGTAATTGTTGGAATAATTTTGTGCTTCTGATAAAAATCTACTTCGTCAATTTTTAGCGGAGCAAAGACTAATATTGGGGAAGATGTAATTTTCGCCTTCCGTAATTCAATTGCTTCTTCTAGGAGTGCTACTCCATAGTATGGTGGTTTTTTATTTTCTAATTTTTCTAATGCAGCAACTACTTCAATCAATCCGTGACCGTAAGCATCCGCTTTCACTACAGCCAACACTGGCTTATTTTTAACAGCTTTTCTAATACTTAAATAATTAAATTTTAGGTTTGATAGGCTTATTTCGGCCCGTGTTAAACGCATTAAATCCTTTACATTACAATTATTCTAAACAACTTTAAAAATAGTAAATTTTCTAAAAACAAAACATATTTGAAGTTAAGAAAAACATAAATTATTTTTTCCTATTTGGTTAGGATATATCATTTTTATATTTTCCAATTAGAATTTACAAAATAATAAGGACCCAACTATGTTAGTTACAACCACAAATAATATCGAAGGAACGAAAATTCTTAAGTATCATGGCTTAGTTTCTGGTGAAGCTATACTTGGTGCAAATATCTTTAAAGACTTCTTTTCTGGCATTAGAGATATAGTTGGTGGTAGATCTTCAGCTTATGAGAACGAATTAAGAAAGGCTAAAGATATTGCAATTCAAGAGATGAAAGCTGAAGCTAAGAATCTGGGTGGAAATGCTGTTATTGCAACTGATCTTGATTATGAAACTCTCGGACAAGGGAGCATGCTAATGGTAACTGCGTCTGG
>JAQICK010000211.1 GCA_027858595.1 Melioribacteraceae bacterium | reverse complement strand
TCCATAAAAAAGGATGTAATCATTTTCATCAAAAGAACCATCATCTTCGCCAGAAATATATATTGCATTTTCGATCATGCCATAGGGAGTTGTTGAAAGCACTTTTTCACTTAACGCAGATCCGCCATTATTAAATATTTTAATAGTTCGTGGGTCAACTGATGCTGCATCAATGCCTAAAGAAATGAGTTCACTTCGTGATATTTTGTAAATTCCTTCTTCCGTTGCTTTGAACTTATACCAAGTTCCTTCAAACTTAACTGAGTTCGGATTTGACTTCCTTAATTTAGATTCCACTCTGCCCCAATTTTTTGCAATATTATAATTTGCTACAATATTTTTCAATGGGCTACTTTTAATTTCTTTTGTGTTTGGGGGGACTACTCCAAAATTAACTCTTACTACAATTTTGTTGTAGAGTGTAATTTCATCAGTCTCTATATTATATTGAACAGGAGAGATTAAAACATCCTGTAATGGAAGTTCACGAGCAAAACCAAAATTACCAAATCTGACTAATTCTTGATTTATGAAAGAATCTTCGGCAGTTTTTATTTCGGTAGCAGTAATTTTCTTATCACCCCTTATCGGAGAAACCTTCCCGTTAATTATAGAGTGTTGAGTAGAGAGGACTTGAATTGTACTTCCGAATTCAGATGGTACACCAACTGGAATTTTTCTGTGTTTCAAAAATATCTTTCCAACTAAGTCATCACTATACCCATTACTACCACTAAAAGGAATTGAAAGATATTCAATACCTTCGATGTTATCTTTTATAATTTCGGAATAGATGGGTGAGTATTCAAATGTCAAACTCGATTGAGTAGATGAAATAATTCGAATATCTTTTTGAGCCGATAGGCTTATAAATAAAAAAAAGGAAATTACTAATAATAATTTGCTCTTCACTTTAACTCCAATCAAATATGAATGTTAATTTTTTCCGTAAAATGATTTAAATAATAGTAAAAAGCGTTCTATATAGTATTTCCTGTATTTTTGATGTTGAATTTAACCACATTGTTATTACTTTGTCAAGTTAAATATTAGGCACAAATTCATCCATGTTTTAATTTAGTATTTATATCTGTTTAATATAAAATTCTTTTATAAGTTTACGAGTAATTTAAAACTATCCTATACTTTATAAATGCTGATACTTTCCATCTTTGGTACTATTGTTCCAATAGCAATTTATCTTTTCTTTCTTTGGAAATTTGATAAAAATGAACCAGAACCAATTAAGTTTGTTCTTTATCACTTTCTTTATGGAGCAACAGCAGCTATAGTTTTAGGAATAATTGGAAGTAAAATATTTTCTTTTCCATTAACTTTAATATTTAGTGAAGAAGCAAATACCATTTTGAAGATAATATTGGTAGCACCCATTATTGAAGAAATTGCAAAAGCATCCTTATTATTTAAAACAATTAATAATAAAAGAATTGACAATTTAACCGACGGATTAATATACGGTGGTGCAATTGGTCTTGGTTTTGGAATAACAGAAAATTTTCTTTATTTCATTTTATTCGGTAATTCCTTAGAAACTTTTATCCCTCTATTTATAATTAGAAGTAGCTTCTCTGCTGTGATGCATAGTTTATCTACTGCAACAGTAGGTGGATTAATGAGTTTAACTAAATACTCTTCTCAAAATAAATACACTATTTCAACAGTTGTAGGATTATTAGTAGCAATGTTAATTCACTTTGCTTGGAACTTGAGGGTTGGCTTTTACCAGACTTTCTACTTTGTAATTTTATTTATGCTGTTTGTTATTCTTCTTTTTATTCTAACATATTATTTATCTATTCGGTTCGAAAATAAAATTATTCAAAAAGAATTATTAAACGAAATTCCAAATGTATTTATACCTTACTTGACA
Organism: Melioribacteraceae bacterium; assembly: GCA_027858595.1. GTDB lineage: Bacteria > Bacteroidota > Ignavibacteria > Ignavibacteriales > Melioribacteraceae > 1-14-2-50-31-20. Next base: position 2,430 of record JAQICK010000211.1, on the reverse strand, counting down.
TCCGTTTTGAAATATAGAAAAGGTTGGTTTCTTTTACATTACCAAAATACTTTTATTAGAAAGACAACTTTATTGGCATTCAGAAAACATCAAGTTGAAATTAGCGGGAAGAATAAAGAACTTTACATTAACGAAATACAAGTGCTTAGAAAAGATATTTCAGAATTAATTGAATTAAATAGTAATTCCAATTTGGATAAATAAAACAATTAGCTAAAGAGTGATTGATTCTAATCGCTACCTACAACCCGACTAAAATGAAACGGGATGAGTTATGGCAAAATTTAAAATGAAATACACATGAAAAAAATTGGAATATACGGTGGAACTTTTGACCCTATTCATTTAGGTCATTTAATTACTGCAAGGTCTGTAAAAGAAATTAGAAAATTATCCGAAATAATTTTTATACCAGCAAACACTTCCCCTTTAAAACAAGAAGCAAAATCAGCTCCTCCATTTCATCGATTAGAAATGACAAAACTTGCTGTTGAAAAATATAGCGACTTTAGTGTAAGTGATTATGAAATTAATAATAGTGGAATTTCATATAGCATAGATACCATAAAGCATTTCAAAAAACTCTATAAAAACATTGAACTTATTATTGGTTACGATAATTTTTTAGTATTTGATAAATGGTTTAAGTGGGAAGAAATTCTAGAGTTGGTAGACATAGTTGTATTAAGGCGTTTTTATGAAGAGCCTGTTAAACCAAAAATAAAATCGGAAAAATTCATTTTTGTTGACAGCCCTACAATCCAAATAAACTCAACATTAATTAGAAAAAGGAATGCGAAAAACCTGCCAATTAATCTGCTTGTAATTCCAGAAATCTTAAGCTATATAAAAGAAAATAATCTTTATACCAAATGATGTAAACACATGAAATTTGATCCCGAAATACTAAAAAAATTATCCATTAACAACAAAAGACTGATAGCTAGGATTATTTCAACCGTTGAATCGGAAAGTGATTTAGCAATTCAAATCTTGAAAGAACTATATATAAACACAGGGACTGCCTATAGGATTGGAATTACTGGTCCTCCTGGAGCTGGAAAATCAACCCTTACAAATCAATTAACAAAACATTTACTTGCTCTTGATAAATCGGTTGCTATTATTGCGGTCGATCCTACAAGTCCATTCTCTGGCGGTGCTTTGCTTGGTGATAGAGTACGGATGAATGATATTGGAATGTTAGATAAAGTTTACATACGAAGTGTAGCAACAAGAGGTAGTTTAGGCGGACTAAGTAAAAAAACAATTGATATTGCTGATGTTCTTGACGCTGCTGGATTTGACTATATAATTTTTGAAACTGTTGGAGTAGGACAATCAGAATTAGATATTGCAAAAATTGCAGATACAACTGTCGTTACATTAGTACCAGAATCTGGAGATTCCATACAGGCAATGAAAGCTGGTTTAATGGAAATTGCAGATGTATTTGTTCTAAATAAATGTGACAGACCAGAGGCAGATAAGGCTTATAGTTCACTTCAAGCAACATTACATTTGAGAAATTTTTCAGTTGAGGTTTGGCAGCCTCCAGTATTAAAAACAAAAGCTTTATTAAATGAAGGAATAGTTGAACTTGTTGATAACATTGAGAAGCACCGTAAGTTCTGTTATGAAAATAGTTCATGTAATAAAAAACGCAAGAAATATTTTAAGGAACGGATAATTAATATAGTTGAGTTATTAGTGAAGAAAGAAATATCAGATGGAAGTTCTAAACTTATTAATGACTCACTAAACAATGTAGTTTCTGGTAATCTTTCACCATATAAGTTGGCAGAAGAAGTTCTGCTCAATTATAAATCCAGTAATAAATAGTATTTGATTCAAATCACAATCTCTTTTCTTATTAACAAACTTTTGTTAAATTTACACAAAGAGCAATACAGGAAATGGAATAATGACAGAATTTTTAGTTGAAGTTGTTGAAAGTGTAATAGTAGTTCGAATCCAATTGGAAAGAGCTACTTTAAGTAATGCAGGCTTTTTTAGAGAAACTCTTATTAAGTTAATACAATCTGGCAGACGCGAAATTATTATTGATTGCCGAAACATCGGATTTATGGATTCTACTTTTCTAGGGTCACTGGTTGTATCTCTAAAAAAAATGAACTCTCTCGAAGGTGATTTACGACTGGTTTTTCCCAGTAAGGATTCTCCTGTTTGGACAATGTTTGAAACTACCCGAATGTTTAAAGTATTCAAGACTTATTTTTCTTTGGATGATGCAGTTAGTAGTTTTAAAACACCAATAGAATAATTCTAATAAATAACCATAGATAAATATGCAACATGACTATATAAAATTACTAATCAAATCTGCGAAACAAGGGAAAAAAAATGCCTTCCGAGAATTATCCAATGTTAATCTTAAACTTATTTACAACATTGCGGTAAGATTTTTAC
>JAQICK010000331.1 GCA_027858595.1 Melioribacteraceae bacterium | reverse complement strand
TGTTCTGCAGAATCATCAAGCTCAATTGTCATTTTATTACGTTTCAGATTTTTAATTAGATCCAACAATTCAATTTTAATAATTTTTGTAATATCTTCTTTTTCAAGATTTCTAAATACAATTGTATCATCCACACGGTTTAAAAACTCTGGATTAAATAAATCCTTCATTGCACTTTCGACAGTATCTTTAAGATTTTTGTATTTATCAACATCGTCGGTAGCACCAAAACCAACTCCACCCGTATCGCGTATTTGCTTTGTTCCAATATTAGATGTCATAATTATAATTGTATTTTTGAAATCCACTTTTCTTCCAACACTATCGGTTAAAACTCCATCATCCAATACTTGTAACAAAATATTAAAAACGTCTTGGTGAGCTTTTTCAATTTCGTCAAAAAGAATTACTGAATATGGTTTGCGTCTTACTTTTTCAGTAAGCTGACCGCCTTCCTCAAAGCCAACATATCCCGGAGGTGCACCTACAAGCCGCGAGACAGAATGCTTCTCCATGTACTCACTCATATCAATTCTAATAAGTGCGTCTTCAGTATCAAATAAATATCTAGCAAGAACTTTAGCTAACTCTGTTTTACCAACTCCAGTAGGGCCTAAGAAAATAAAATTACCAATTGGTTTGTGTGGGCTTTTCAAACCTGCTCTGGTTCTACGAATTGCTTTGGATAAAGTAATAATAGCTTCGTCTTGTCCAACAATACTTTCTTTTAAAGCATCTTCCATTTTTAGAAGTTTTTCCGATTCTTCTTGGGCAACATTTGTTACAGGAATTCCTGTTATCATAGCAACAATTGTTGCAATGTCCTCTTCAGTAACATCAAAAACTAAATCCTTGGTTGCATTTTCCCACTTGTTTTTTTCAACTTCAAGTTCCATTTGCAATCTACGTTCTGTATCGCGCAGTTGAGCGGCTTCTTCATAGTCTTGTTTTTTTACAACTGTTATTTTATCACGTTTTATTATATCAATTTCTTCTTCAAGTTTCAGAACTTCATCAGATACTTTAAAATTTCCCATGTGAACTCTAGAACCAGCTTCATCTATAACATCAATAGCTTTATCAGGAAAATATCTGTCAGTAATATATCTTTCGCTCAAATTTACAGCAGCATTAATAGCTTCTTTTGAATATTGAACACTGTGATGTTCTTCATACTTAAACTTAATATTATTCAATATTTCTAGTGTATCTTCTACGGAAGGTGGTTCAACATTTACTTTTTGGAATCTCCTATCGAGAGCACCATCAGTTTCAACAAACTTTCTATATTCATCAAGTGTTGTTGCACCAATACATTGAATATCTCCACGAGCAAGAGCAGGCTTAAACATATTGGAAGCATCAAGAGAACCAGATGCACCGCCAGCACCAACAATAGTGTGAAGTTCATCAATAAACAGAATTACATCCTCTGCTTTTTCAAGTTCAACCATTAACGCTTTCATTCTTTCTTCAAACTGTCCACGGTATTTTGTTCCAGCAACCATTCCAGCTATATCAAGTGTAACAACTCGTTGGTTTTGCAAAATTCTGGGAACCTTTCTTTCGGAAATTCTTAAAGCCAAACCTTCTGCAATTGCCGTTTTACCAACTCCAGGTTCACCGATAAGAACTGGATTATTTTTCTTCCTTCTACTTAAAATTTGGGCAACACGCTCAATCTCTTTTTCACGACCAATAACAGGGTCAAGTTTATCATCAAGGGCTAGCTTAGTTAAATCCCTCCCAAAATTATCTAATACAGGAGTTTTGGATTTTTCAATTTTTGCTTTTGGTGGAGGAGTTGAAAAATCTGGCTTTTGCGCAGCTGAACTACTGCTTAAAATTGTATTTAATTCTGCACGTGCAGTTTCGTACGTAATTTCAAATTGATTTAATATTTGTGTTGCAATATTATCTTCATCTCTAAGCAAAGATAGTAAAACATGCTCTGTTCCAATAACATTCGACTTATAAATTTTTGATTCAATTTGAGTAATTTTTAGAACTTTCTCGGCTTGCTTTGTTAATGGAATATTTCCAATAGTTAAAGTTCCACCAGCAGTTTTAACTGTGTTTTCAATTGTCTTTTTTAATGTTAATAAATCAACATTAAGATTTTGAAGAATTTTTACTGCTATTCCGTAGCCTTCGCGCAGAATACCCAATAATATATGTTCTGTTCCTATATAATCATGTCCAAGTCTAAGAGCTTCTTCTCTGCTGAGACGAATTACCTCTTGAACTCTTTCTGAAAAATTACCATCCATAAAGTACCTTTTTATTAAAATCTTTTTCTCAATCTAGTTAAAATATTAATGAAATATCCAAATTAGATGTGCAAAAAGAAGTGACCAAAATTTTTATTGAAACATCTTTAATGTGCTACTTTTATACTCTTTTCTTTCTTTA
>JAQICK010000092.1 GCA_027858595.1 Melioribacteraceae bacterium | reverse complement strand
CAATATTATTGAAACAATAAACGCCCAAATAGAAAAACAAAAAGAACTCCGTAAAACACTTATTAACGACGTTGTAACCGGAAAAATAAAAGTTGTAAATTGCAAGGCTTCGTAAATGGCAGAGAGTAACCGCATAGAAAATAAGAGAGAACTAACAGATAACCTCGAAAAAGAAGTTATAGCTTTCCTCAACTATCGCGAAGGAGGCGTAATTTATATTGGCATCGAGGATAAAACCGGCAAAATATATGGTGTGCAAAACGCCGATGAATTACAGCTTAAAATAAAAGATCGTATTAAAAATAATATTTCCCCATCAACTATGGGCTTATTCGATATTATTTTAGAAGTACACAAAAAGAAAGATGTTATAAAAATTACAGTTGCAAGCGGTTCCGAAAAGCCTTACCACCTTACAGCAAAAGGAATGTCTCCTAAAGGATGTTTTATTCGTGTTGGTAGTGCGTCTGAACCAATGTCATCCAAAATGATTGAAGAACTTTTTTCAAAACGTGTTCGCAACTCAATTGGAACAATTAAATCACGTAATCAATCCTTAACTTTTGAGCAACTGCAAATCTATTATAATGCTACTGGTTTTAAATTGTCGGAGCAATTTGCACGCAACTTAGAGCTATTAACCGAAGATGGAAATTTTAACTATGCAGCTTATTTGCTTGCTGATGTAAATGGCCTTTCAATAAAAATTGCAAAGTATTCAGGAACCAATAGAGTTAATCTGATAGAAAACGAAGAGTTTGGATATTGTTCAATAGTTAAAGCCACAAAAACAGTTCTAGAAAAACTAAAAGTTGAAAACAAAACTTTTACTCGTATTACATCAACTATACGTGAAGAACATAAATTGTTAAATCCAGTTGCTGTCCGTGAAGCTGTTGTTAACGCTATTGTTCACAACAACTACTTTAACGAAGTCCCTCCAAAATTTGAATTGTTTGACGATAGATTAGAAATTACTTCCGCAGGAGGTCTTCCGCCAGAATTCACAAAAGAAGAGTTTTTTATGGGATATTCCGTTCCGCAAAATAAAGAACTAATGAGAATTTTTCGCGATATAAATATGGTTGAACAACTTGGTTCTGGTGTGCCTCGTATTCTTGAGCACTATCCAAAATCAATTTACCAGTTCTCGCAAAACTTTATAAAGGTAGTTCTACCATTTACAGAAGGCTATGCTCATGCTACTGAGCAAGCTACTGAGCAAGCATCCGGACAAGCTATCGGACAAGCTGAAAGAATATTAATATTTTGTGCTTATCCACGTACAAATAAAGAAATAATGGAGCATTTGGGTGTAAGGCACCGTGAACATTTTAGGAATACTCTACTTCTTCCATTAATATCCGAAGGTGAAATTCTGCTTACAATTCCCGACAAGCCTTCAAGCCCAAAACAAAAATATGTTACTAATTCCAATTGGCAGAAAGGTAAATTATGAACGAACTGCATCTTCAAGATAAATTTTTAATCCCTTTCTTTCGCGAGGGTTTAGGTTATAAAGAGGTAAAAGCAAACACAATAACCAACTCACTAATTATCCAAGAAGATTTACTCTCTTTCATTTCCGATACAGAACTAAACAAAAAACCTTACGAAGCTCTCTTAAAAAAATATCACGGCAACCACAACTTATTACTCCAAGAACTTATAGAACTTATTCAAGAACGTATTGCCAGCAGCCGTAACATGGCTCTTTTTATCAACGTCAACAAATCTATAACACTCAAGGGTGTGAAACTAAATCTTTTCTATACAAGCGATAGTGTTATTCACGGCAATAATCTATTTGATGAAAATATTTTTTCTGTTGTTCAAGAACTTCCATACAAATACAGTTATAACGGAATCCAGCTAATTTCTTTCCGTCCCGATATTGTTCTTTTTGTTAATGGAATCTATCTAGGCTACAGCGAACTAAAGTCAAACTACACAAGTCAAACAGCAATTAAAAACGGTCGTGGAAAAGTTGTTAAAGATTATTTCGAAGCAATCAAAAACTATCACCAATATGTAGATAGCAATTCTATGCTTAGCGATAACGAAAAGCAATCCATAAGAAAAGACTTCTTAAAAATATTCGAAAAAGCAATTCATATAACTACAACAGATATTGAAGAAACATTTGTTATCCGTAGCATTTCCGATTTTTTTGATGAAATGCTTGAAACTTGTCGCGAAGGGAAATTCGACCGAGAACACATCGAAAAGAAAGTTAATAAATCATTTAAGGCTTATCCGCTCCTAAATCCTTCTGCAGAAAAAAAGGATAAGTTAAAAGAATTATTCACTGCTCATTACAGCAAATTTAATATCGAAAAAGAAATTTTGTACTATAACTTCATCGAGCGTGAAATTAATTATGCAAGTGGCTTCAAAGAACTAAAGAGCGAAGTCGGGCGTTTAATTTCACCACGCCCAAAACAAAAATTTGGCACGGATAAAATACTAGCAAAAATTGATGAGTTTTTAGAACACGAAGCCGAACCAGACTATTTTGAAAAACTTCTCGAAAAACAACTAGTAGGTGTCAGTGAAGCAAAGAAAAAAGAATTACTCGAAAAACGTAAATCCTATTCAAATAACAAAAATGTTTATTCTTTGTTAATGCAGTATGCGGCGGGTTTTGGTAAATCAAATATTATCGGCTGGTCTGCACTGCAATTAAAAGATATGAGAAGGAACGAAGAATACGTTTACGATAAAATTATGATTGTAGTTGACCGTCTTCAACTACGCGGACAGATTGATTCCCTAATGATGAATATGAACATTGATAACCGCATGTTTATGGAAGCAACTAACAAAAAAACATTTCAAGAAGCCCTCTATTCAGATGTTCGCTTGGTAATTGTAAATCTTCAAAAATTTGGTTCCGTTCACGAAATGATGGATGAAGAAGTTCTTGCTAAATTATCCAAAATGCGTATTGTATTTCTAATTGATGAAATTCATCGCTCCAACGCTGGCAATCAACACGAGGAAATGATTTCTATTTTTGATGAACTACAAAGCCCTTTCGATAAGTCAGATTATACTAAAATTAGTACAAAGAAAAATCTCATTATAGGATTTACCGCCACTCCTGACGACCATTCATTAGCTCGCTTTGGTGAATTTAGTGGATATGCCGAAAGTGAAAAACTTTGGCGTCCTTTCGATAGCTACACAATGAAAGAAGCTATTGATGATGGGTTTATTCTTAATCCACTTAAAAACATTGTTCCTTTTGCTTCTAAAATGGGGTTTAAATTACCAGCTAATCCTCTTGAAGGAATCTCTGAACAAGAATGTACAGACGCTCACTAAAAAGAGAAATTTGCAGACCGTAATCGTATTAATGAAATTGCTAAGACAGTAGCCGAATTATTGGTTAAAGATGTTTATAAAAAAATATGGGGTCAAGGGAAAGCAATGCTTGCTGTATATTCCATAAAATCAGCCATTGCATATAAAGATGCAGTCACAAAACACTTTATGGAATTTGTTAAAAACCCTAAATATGAAAAGTATGCTGATGCTCCAATTCATATCGTCTATTCAAATAACCAAGACGAACAAAGCGCCTCTGGGTTAAACAATGGTTCAACTGAAAAGAAAGTTCTTGAAAACTTTAAACTCAAGAAAAATGGTTTAATGATTGTCGTTGCAAAGTTGCAGACTGGCTTCGACGAAAAACGATTACACACTTTATTCCTAGATAAAGAAATTAGAGGTATTAGTGCAATACAAACCATTTCAAGAGTTAACAGAACCACCAAACATAAAAACGATTGCAAGATTGTCGATTTCTCATACGATAATGTAAACGTGCAAAATATTAAAGATGCTTTCGAACACTTTTCAGATGTTGTAGTTAGCGACTTTGACCCATTTGCAGATAAAAAAATATTAGAATTACTCCTTACAGAACTAAGAAAATCTGATACTTATTCAAAGTTCTTTGATGATTTTATGAATATTTACAGAGACGCTATAAAACGAGAAGACCCAGTAAGCTTTCTCGATTTTGAAAGTAGCTTGAAAAAATACATCGATGCAAATCCAAAGCATACAGCCGATACAAAAGCAAAAGCAGCTCAATACTTTACAATATTAAATCGCATTGAATATGTAATAGAACTGGATGCAAAATTTAGCGAAGGTTCTTTTCTCTTTTTCTGGCGTAAGTTCAATACACTTTACAATATAATGCACCGCCCAGATGAAATTAAAGACCCAATCGAAGTCTATTTCGATAATCAAATAGGTATTATCGAAGTTGAAACAGAAGACCAGAATCCTAAAGATAAAAAGCCCACAAAAGTTGCCGAAGGAAAAATCCCTTATGGCGGTGGATTATTTGATGTACTCGCTGTTATCGCAGCCAGAAATGAACAAGAAGCAAGAACCGGCTTACTAATAAAAGAATTTGAAGAAAAGATTTCTACATTTTTCGAATATGCTAAATCTACCCAAGAAGGGGAGCGACTTATTGTAAAAATAAAATCACACGTTTCAGAAAACGAAATATACGATGACTTCGCAAAAATCTACCGCCGCTACCGTGCCCTAAACCGCAAAAAAGTCGGCGATTACTTCTTCAAAGAAACCGAAGACCTAGTAGAAAAACTCTGCGACGATTTTGAGGAATGGGTAAAAGAATGAGTGAAAAAGAATTAGAAAATTCTGAACCAGAAACAAATAAAAATAATAAGAGTAATTGGCTTAAAGAGAATGCAAAACTTATAGCCTCAATATTTATACTTATTCTATTTGCATCACTTTTTACATGGTTTTATAATTTTTATCTTTTCAAAGAACTTTTCACTTATGATATAAAACTTGAAAAGTGGTGGGTTAATGTTTTTTATACACCGTTGTTTACATTTACTAAAGAATTCCATTATTGGTTTAACGGACTTTATTTCTTTGGAATTCTAATACTTGCATTTTTCTTTAGATGTTCTATCTGGTCATATTTCGAAAAGTTCTTTAAAAGTTTTAAAATTTTCGGCGCTCTTATACAGCATTACTCTGTTTTATTTCTATTTATTATTATTGTTACTCCTGTTATTTTTAACTATTCCAACTATCAGCAAGCTATTTTGTTTAATGGAGATTTTATAATTATTCCTCTATTCTTCCCAATCCTATTATTATTAGCGTACAAAAAAAATAATTGCAAAGAGCAAATAGAGAATAAACTATTCTCCAATGATGGTGATCCAATTACTTCTTTCGAAGAAGATTTACTTGAATTTGATAGTATTGTTTCTTCAATCTCAGCTGATATTATATCTGTTGAAAATAAATCAAGTGCTCATATTATAGGTCTCTCAGGAGATTGGGGTAGTGGCAAAACATCACTATTTAATCTATTAGTAAGTCATTTTGATAATGAAAAAGAAAAAGAGAATGCTCTTTCTGGTTATAAAAGAATTAGGGTTATCAAACTCAATGTTCATAAATATGAAAAACCCAGTAAATTATATCTTTATTTGTTTGATGAACTTTTAACAAAACTTCAAGACGAAATACTTATTCCACGTTTAGATTCCTTTTTTATTACAAAAACTGTTTTATTACCATTAATTAAAGAAATTAATTTGGATTCATTGCTTAACAAAGTTATGCCCCTATCACGCGTTGATAAATATCTTGAAACATATTCATCATGGTTGCAAAAAATGGATTTGAAAATTGTTTGCTTAATTGATGATGTTGACCGTTTGCATAAACAAGAAGATGTTGACTCTGTATTAAAGTTATTGAACTTAGTAAAACACAACATGTCAAATATAATATTATTTGTAAATTTTGATCCAGATGTATTATCAAAGCTTTATAAATTTCCTGAGGCAAAAAATGGGGTATAAACATGATTGAAAATCATATTAACGAAGTAATTAATAAATACTTTGACAAAATTTATTATATTCCACAATTTTCAGAACAAAAACTAATTGAACTTGTTGACCCAATAATTGAAAAAGCAATTGCAAATCTGAAACTTTCAAAACTACAAAGGGAAGCAATTACCGTGGAATTAAAAGAGGGAAACAACCTGGTTTTTACAAATCTAAAAAACAGTTTAACTTCAATCAGAAAAATAATAAAGTTTAGCCAAGTTCTAAAAGCAAACCTCAATAAAGTAAGAAATAATATTTATTTACCTGATATTGTTATTATGTCAATAATTGAAGCAACTTATCTTAAAACATTTGATTTTATACGTCGCCACAAAGAGGAATTGTCCCTTTATCCAACCAGCAACGATGTTGAACAAATTATTACTGGTGTTCAATTTAAGAGACTCAAGACCTTCTATCCCTTTGCTCAAGAAAAAGATTATATCAATAAATTAAACAAAGAAGCAGTCGAATTTCTTTTTCCATATTTTAAAATTGCATTAACATATGAAGATAAAGACTATTACAAACACATGAACCTTTTGAATAAAGAGTATTCCAAGGCTTATGAAAATGCAGTTGTAAAAAAGAGAATTACCCTTGATTTATTGTTCACATTATTCTTTGCCCACAATGATATTGATACAACCATTGCAACACTTTTGAGCCAAGACTACAAAGATGAATTATTATTAAAATTATCAAAAATTCAAATAGAATATGAGGTAGAAGGAAGTCTTCTAAAACCACTTTTTCCACAAGGTAATTACAATCGTGATCTAAGAAAAAATTCAAACCTTTGGTTAAAGGGACTTATTCAGAACTACGAAAGTCATGAGCTATGCGTAAATAATCTAATAAGCCTATCATTTTTGGTAAAAGAAAAAAATATCGATTTTAGCATCGAAGAAAAAGATTCTTTAGCTCGCCTTGTTTGGACATACATTGAAAGACACGATGTAATTAGTTATTTGGAGAGGCAAGAAATACTTTTTAAGTTGTTAGATAATGAAGATAATTCGGATGTTTTTGCAAATCTCATACTATACAAAGTTATTTATAATGACAGTGGTAGAATTACACTGGATGATAATATTAAAATATCTGTCGCTGAAAAATTCCTTTCTCGTATTGATAATAAACTTAAAAAGGGGAAATCCCCAAAAGAGAGGAGTGTATTTAACCAAAATTATTTTGATGATACTATTGCTACTATTTGGCGATGGCATCAAGCAGCAAAATTTATAAAGGACAAAGGCAAGGAACTCCATATATTAATTGATTTGGCAACCCATTTAGATGATTTTTTATCTAACTCTCATGAAGATTTCGAACTACTATTTAAAAGTTCATTTAATGATTTTTATGATAGTCCTTATGATAAAATTGCATTTTTACCAGAAGAAATATTTAATATTATAACTAAGGAACATGTCGCTAAGTTAGTTGAAAAGTATTTAAAGAGCAAAAACTACGAATCCTTTGATGATGGCAAAATTAAAGCACTAGAGGATTGGCTAAAAAACTATGATGAATCCAATAGTGACTTAGAAGAATAAAATATTATGAAAGAAAAAACTACTGATCAGCCTCGTAAAGTTATTCATACAAATCCACAAGCTATTACAAGTATAGACGAATATGATGAATTGTTTCCTTTCTCTAATGGTGACAATTCCAAAACAGTGAGAGAGAAAGCTCTCGAAAGAGCATGGCATGTCCGAGACTTCGAAATAGAAATGTACTGGAAACGTGCTACTTACTTTTTGGTTTTCATAGCCTCAATATTTGTCGCTTATTTTTCATCTTTGGGTGAAATTTCAAATGATTTCCCCCAACTTCAATTTATTGTCTCTTGCATGGGTTTTGTTTTTTCTATTGCCTGGTTTTTAGTAAATATTGGCAGCAAAAATTGGCAAGAAAATTGGGAAGGTCATATTGATAGATTAGAAGATAACTTCATTGGCCCATTATATAAAACTGTTAGAAAACACAATGTGAATTTTTCAGTTTCCAAAATCAATATAATTATTAGTGCCTTTGTTGCAGCTATCTGGTTGCTGATTCTTGTTCACTATTTGATAGCTAATATTAATTTTTGTAATGGAAATATTGCATGGATTGAAATTTCAGCGTTATCAATTTCCTTAATAATATTAGTCGCTTTTTTTAGCTACGGCATAAGTGGTAGCACAACAAAGAAACTTGATCTCTATATAAGGGAGATAAAATAATTGATCAAAACACCAACAATATTTATTCTCGGAGCTGGTGCAAGCAAACCATACGGTTTTCCAACTGGTTACGAATTGAGAGAAAACATAATAGATAATTGCATTAATCGAGTTTCGTACTTTAAGGATTTTCTGCCACTAGAATATCAGAATCAAGCTTCCAATTTTGTTGATAAATTTAATCAATCTTCTGATCCTATGATTGATTATTTTCTGAAAGATAATCCTGCGTTCCACAACATCGGTAAACTTGCAATCTATTTTGAAATATTATTTCACGAATCCAAATCTGCATTTAATGAAAATTGTTTTGATAGGGAAGATGACTGGATGAGTTTCTTATTTCACAAAATGACGAAAGACATATCAAACAAAACAGAAATAGAAAATATCCATAATAATGTAACGTTTATAACTTTCAATTATGATCGTTCACTTGAATATTTTTTCTCAAAAAGCCTTCAAAAGAAATATGATTTGGTTTTCTATCAAACTTATCAATTCATAAAAAATATGAACATATTCCACATAAACATACCTATAAAAAA
>JAQICK010000435.1 GCA_027858595.1 Melioribacteraceae bacterium | reverse complement strand
TTAATATAAAACTCTATTTCCTCTTTTTTTGCCTTTTCTGAGTTAACCCGAAAAATATTTTCTAACTCTTGCATAAATCATTGTTTTTTATGAATTTAAAGTTCCCTCTGAATCGCTGGTGAATTCATATTAGAGGACTAGTTAGAAAAAACACTTTCGGCATAGCATTTGATTAAATAAACTACAGTCTGAGAATTAGTAAAAATTTTAGAGGTTTGAAATGGGAAGTGAAAACAATGTTACGATGAATAAGAAAGAGTTAGAAGAGATGGTTCTGGCAATCAACTCAAAAGTTGGGGAGTATATTCATGCACTAAAACATAGAAGTTCAGAAGAAATTTTGAATGGCTCTATATTGGAAGCTCAAAATATTATTAATCAAATATTACCTATTGAGACAGAATTTAAGAAATTGGATGAGTGCCAAAACTCATTCCTAAACACATTGCGGAACAATAGCCTTAGCTCTGGGGGAAAGAGCAGTCATGAAAATTCAGAAAAGGGAGATTTAGATAAATTAGATTTGTCGGAAATGGACTTTACTTCAAGCGAATTATACCGAGTACCAATTTTGAAAGCACTTATCTATCTTGGTGGAAATGCAAAGCTTTCGGATGTTTCAGGATTTATTGAGAAAGAGATGAAAAATAAATTTAAGAAAGCTGATCATGAAAAAGGAACAAATGGATTTGGAAAACTTTGGATTGAAATGGTAAATAGAGAAAAAGAAAACATGGTAAAAGAAAAACTAATTTCAGAAGATAAAAATGATGAGCAGTGGGAAATAATACAAAATGGAATAGACTATTTAGCTCAACATGCAAACTAATGCCAAGTAGAAATGTAAAATTTGCAAAATTATTTCCGGTAATAACTACTGTTTGTTATGTCTGATTTTAATTGTAATCAAAAATAGTTGCCACGCCTTTTATTTTAATGAAAAGTATTTTTCTTCTAATTTTTTGGCTTCCACTTAAAAATTGCACATCAAGAGATTGAAGTTTTTTCCCATCAATCGTTCTATCTCTAAACTTTCCAAAACTATACGAATCACTAATTAACAAAGTTGCATTAACTTTTTTGCAAATCCTTTTTACTTCTTTAAATTCATCTGGATTATTTGCATTATAGATGTCTTTATACAGTCTAGATTTGTCTGCACCAGAATAGGCAAGTATTTTAGCCGAATTCTTAAAATCATTCTTTTTACATAAAGTAAAGAACGACTCCGTTGCTTTTTTTGCTTCATCTACTGTAACTTGAGCAAGTGAAAAGTTAGTACCAAAGATTAGCAAAATTAGAGTGATGATTACAATTTTAAGTTTAGTCATAATAGCACCATTTGTTTATTCAAAAGTAAAATGTTTTATTTGTTCTCCCTTTGTTCCAAGATCAGTCATTGCATCTATGCCAATTTCTAGATGCAAATCTACAAACTTGTTTGTAACTGACCTATCGGAGTCTTCTGTTTTTACACCTTCAGGAACCATTGGTAAATCAGAAACTAAAAGTAATGCACCACGAGCAATTTGGTTTGCATATCCAACAACAAAAATGGTTGCTGTTTCCATATCTATACCTATTGCACCAATTTTTCTTAAATAAGTTTTAAAAGCTTCGTCATATTCCCAAAGTCTTCTGTTTGTTGTATAAATAACCCCAGTTCTATATTCCATCTCTTTTTCTAAAATTTTTGAAGAAACAAATTTATGTAGCTTAAAAGAAGGCAGGGCAGGAACTTCAGAAGGCATATAATCGTTGCTAGTTCCTTCGCCACGAATTGCTGCGGTAGGCAGAATAAAGTGTCCAAGTTCTGTGTCTTTCTTTAATCCACCACACTTGCCCAGAAAAAGAACTCCTTTTGGTTTTCGGGCAATTAACAAATCCATAAAAGTAGCAGCATTTGCCGAACCAATTCCAAAATTTACAATTGATAGACCACTGCTATTTGTTGCTGTTTGCATTGGTCTTCCTTCGCCTCTTACGTCGCAGTTAAATTTATCGGCAAATTTTGTTATATAATTATTAAAATTTGTGACCAATAGGTAATCTCCAAATTCGTCAATTTGTGTTCCTGTATATCTTGGAAGCCAATTTTTAGCTATCTCTAATTTTGTATTCATTCTTAATCTCTTATTATTTGTGTTATGCCAGCTAGTTTGTAAGACATATAACTCGCATCGTACTAATAATTTTATTCATATGCTTATTTTTATCAGTTTTAGTTTAATTGCTTATTGCTTTTTTTAAGTAACTATTTATTTTAATTGCTGCAATTGAGAAAGCATACCCAATTGTTATGCCAATAAATGCCCCAATAAAAATATCAGAAAAATAGTGAACCCCCACTATTGGTCTTGATAAAGCGACAAGAGTAGCAACAACAAAAAGAATTACTTTTAACTTAGGAAATAATCTACTGAAAAAAGTTGCAACAGCAAAATTATTTACAGCATGGGATGATGGCATAGAATATGAACGAGTACAATTTACGAGTATGTTTACATTTTCAATAACATTGCACGGACGTACTCTCTCAAAAAATGGTTTTAACATGCTACTACTAATTTGATCGGATACTGCTATCAAGAGAATTGCACCTACAGCGGAAATTTTTCCAATTCTTCCACCCTTAAAAATAGTGGTGAACCAAAGAATAATAAAAGCAATGTACCAGTTTTTTACATCTGTAATAAAAGGAAAAAATTTATCAAATAATGGATTTGAAATTGTCTGATTCAAAAACGTAAATATTGCTAAATCAATATTGTATAGAAAATCGTACATTTATAATAATTAAAAATTTTAGTGTTTTTGTTCAATAATACTTAATTAAATTAGCACTTTATTAAGATGCTAAATTCTGTGAAAGAATATAATGAAAAAAATGGATTAGATATTCTTTATTTTAACGTCATGTTTTAAAATAAATAATAAAGTTATTATTTATAAAAGTTCAAAGGAAACATGCATACAAAAGTCTTCTCCATAAATGTGATTAAAGGCAAGTTTAATCCCGATAAAAGAATTTGGACAAGTTATGACAAACAAATAATTATAAATTGATGAAACATTATGGACTCTTCAAGCCACCCAAGGAGAGAATTAAAATAAAATGAATGTTCCATCTGACCGAAATAAAAAACAGAAATAGATGAAAAGTTTTTTTAAAAGTAATAAAAATATATTCCAAAGTGATACCTCCGATTCTAACAATTTTAATTGGATTAAAGATTTTGTGGATTATACCTCATCTCCAATAATTAGAGCTGATGTAGATGGTACATTTCTCTATATTAATCAGTCCTTTGCCAAAATGCTTGCTTATCTAAGTAAATCCAATTTGCAAGAAATGAATTTGAAGGACCAACTATTTGTTGACAAAGATAGTTGGAATTCTTTCATCTCGGATCTTAACAAAGATGAAAGATTAGAATACTATGAATTT
>JAQICK010000257.1 GCA_027858595.1 Melioribacteraceae bacterium | reverse complement strand
GCATTAAACAATAAGATAAAATTCTAACTTCATAAAGTAGTTTATACTTTTTAAGTTTTTTCAGAAAGAAAAGATAATCTTTTTCGTCAAAGAATATTTCGTTTTTATTAACGCCTCTATTATAGACATGATGATAGGTATTAGCCAAATATATTTTTTGTTTATTCATATTTGTTTTTTAACCTTGAAGGTCATCTACTAACTTTAATTTTCAATTCATATTTATATGTGTCTTTTCAAAATGCTTTACTTGTAACATTGACCTTCAAGGTTGAACAAATGTAAGGACTTAACTCTGTCTTCTCATGAAGCAAAACCTTGAAAGTCAATATTAAACTTTGAATTAAAGGTCATACGTCTCTTAGCTTACAAATACTTACGACCTTCTATGTCCTTGAACTTAAAGTTGGTTACTCTATTTTATAAATATTGTAACTCATTCCATCCAACTGGATGTTTGCTATATTCACTGAGACTTGAGTTTCAATATTGTCAATTAAACTAACCAGCTTTGATGCCTTATAAACATTAGGGAATACTAGTTTTGATGACAATTTTTTCTGGCTTTTATTTAACACAACCAAAATCCTCTCGTTCAAATCAGATCGGACATATGCATAGATGTTATCATCTGCAATTAGACTATAGTAATCACCATAACGCAATGCTGTATGGTTGCTTCGTAATTTTATAATTTTTGATACTTCTTCCATTGTGTTTTTTTCGTGCTTCGATAAAGCATTATCAAAACGCATCATTCTTCTATTATCTGGATCAGATGCACCAGTCATTCCAAATTCACTTCCATAGTAGATAACAGGTAAGCCTGGAATTGTATTCATAAATGCCATGTACAGAGTAAGTTTTTTATAACTATCTGGATTATCAACTTTTGGTGGATTCTCCCAGCCCTGCTCTACGGCTGACCATTCACTCACATCTAAATCTCCATCGGCAAAAGCCATAAATCTGTTTTTGTCATGGCTATCCATTACGTTGCTCATTAAATGAAGTGGTCCGTAAACAGAAAATGTTTTTTGCATCTCTTTGTCTAATCCGTTGAAGGATGCGTCTTTATTGATAAACGTAGGAAGAGCAACATCATAAAGATTAAAATTAAACTGTGCTGAAAGTTGCCCGTTGTTAACGTAAGAACTGATTAAATCGTAGCTGCCAAAAGTTTCTCCAACTTGATAGACAGGAGTATTGTTAGGAATTTCAATTTCTTTTTTTATTTTCGTAGTTAATTTTCTCCAAAACTCATTTGGCACATGTTTAACAGCATCGTGCCTAAATCCATCGGCGCCAGTTTCGTTAAGCCACCAAACAGCGTTTGTGGTAATTGTGTCAAGCACTGTTTCAGAGCCTAGGAAATCATAGGATGGAAGATAAGGCTCAAACCAAGTTGTTAAGCGAAACTCATCCCAGAAGCGAATATTTTTCCTTCCATCTGGCAAATCTAATTGCCCAAACCAGTCTTTGTGATTTCGATAATATGGATGATCTTTATGAACATGATTTGAAACAAAGTCCAAAAGAATTTTAATATCATGCTTGTGTGCAACATCAATTAGTTCTTTTAGTTTATCCATATCGCCGAATTTTTCTTCAACTCGCGTTGAACTTATTGGCCAATATCCGTGGTAACCTGAATACCATCTGTGCGGTTCTGGATATTCTCGGAAGGCAATGTTTGGATTATCATAAACAGGTGAAATCCAAATTGTATTTATTCCGAGATTGTCAAAATAATTGGAGTTTAATTTGTCAACCACACCTTGTAAATCTCCACCCATATAATTTGCTTTGTCCGAAAGAGAATCGTGTTCAACTTTTTGGTTTATCGATTTATCGCCATCGTTAAATCTATCAATCATTAACGAATAAATAATTCCGTCATGCCAATTAAACTTTGAATTGTTATCAATTTGTTTTCCGTCTTCAAGAAGAACGTGTTGAAAATTTGTTGTTCTTCCCTCTTTTGTTACTGCTAGACGGATTAGCTTTTTTCCTTCAGCCGCATATATTGGTAGAGTGATAGCTATATTATTATGGTTGAGTTGAATGTTTTTTGTTAATATTTTTTTGTTGTCAACCAGAGCAATAATATTTTCACTAGTCAAATCTCTTAAAAATTGATTTCCATCAATTCTAAAATTTAAAATCCCAAAACAATTTTGTTGGAATGACTACTGTGGTGTTTGAACATGATAACAATATTTATAGTATTCCAGTAACAATACACAAAAATGCTTCGTATAAATTTCAGTTTACTCC
>JAQICK010000077.1 GCA_027858595.1 Melioribacteraceae bacterium | reverse complement strand
GGAGTTACACCAATGGCTTTTGCAAAAGTAACACAGAAGGAAATTGAAGAAAGCTATGTTCACCAAGATGTTCCAGAGTATTTAAGTTATTTGCCATCAACTACATTTTACTCTGAGAGTGGAAATGGTATTGGATATAACTATCTTTCCATTCGTGGATTCGACCAACGCAGAATTGCAATTTCAGTTAATGGTATTCCACAAAACGATCCAGAAGATAACAACGTTTACTGGCACGATATGCCAAATATTTTGTCAAGTGTTGGTTTGATTCAAGTGCAACGCGGTGCTGGTGGAGGCGTGATTGGATATCCTGCGGTTGGTGGTTCAATAAATATAATTACTTCAAATTTTTCTGATAAACCTCGTTTCGAAATTGGAGCAGATGCAGGAAGTTACAACACTCGTAAATATTCAGCATCATTTGGTAGTGGATTGATTAACGATAAATATTCTGTTTATGTAAATCTTTCTAAAACTATGAGTGATGGGTATCGTGATTTAAGTTGGGTCGATTTCAATTCATTTTATGTTTCCGCGGTTCGCTACGATAAAAACATTACAACCCAATTAAATATTTATGGTGGTCCAGTTTCAGATGGTCTTGTATATAATGGACTTCCGAAAGAAGTGATTAAAAATAGAGACTTACGAAAAGCAAATTATTCCTATTGGGAGTGGGATAAAGAGAACAACCAATTCCAATCATGGTCAGTAAAGCGTAGGGCAACAGAAATTGAAAAGTTTTCTCAACCACATTATGAGTTATTGAATGAAGTTAAAATAAACGAGAATGTAACCCTAAATTCAGCACTATTTTTGGTTGTGGGAAATGGCTTTTTCGATTACGATGGTTCATGGTCAATCTATTACGATGATTATTTTAGACTAAAAGAAAATGGATATGACTCTACAACAATTCCAACTAACGCACTTATTCGAGCAACAGTAGAGAACACTCAGTGGGGCTGGATTCCACGCATGAGCATTAAACACAAGAATGGAAATCTAATTGTGGGTAGCGAGTTCCGAATTCATCGTTCAAATCATTTTGGAAATATTAATTTTGCGGAAAATATTCCAGATGGAGTTCATGCAGATTACGAATACTATTATTACAATGGGGCAAAAGATATAATTAATGTTTTTGCAAATGAGCAATATCAAATTTCTGATAAACTAAATGTATTAGCAGAATTACAATTAGCATATCATGAATACAGAATTGAGAATGAAAAGTATGCTGGGAATAATTTTTCAGTTGATGGATTATTCTTAAATCCAAGAGTAGGACTAAATTACAAATTCATGCATGATTTAAGTTCATATTTTTCCTTTGCACGTGTTACTCGGGAGCCACGTCTTAAAAATTATTACGATGTTGCAGAATCTAGTGCTGGGGAAGTTCCTCAATTTGAAGTTGATGCAAATGGAAATTACGATTATACCAAACCACTTGTTAATCCAGAGGTTATGAATAGTTTTGAAATAGGCACGAGTTACAATACATCCAAAATGAGTTTTAGTGCTAATCTTTTTTATATGATGTTCACTGATGAGATTGTAAAAAGTGGACAGCTTGATAGATTTGGTCAACCAATTACGGGTAATATGGATAAAACAACTCACGCCGGAATTGAACTTAGCGGAACATATAAAATTAATAATTATTTGGACCTGTCACTTAATGGTACTTATAGCCAAAATAGAATCACTGAAGGCTATTATTATAATGGAGAAAACGATGTCGTTGATTTGAGCGGCAATAATATCAGTGGATTTCCAGATATTACAGCAAACGGAATAATAAGATTAAATTACAATGGATTCTTTGCACAAGTTTGGCTTAAATATGTTGACGAGTTTTACACGGATAATTTTGGCAACATGTCTGGATTAACAGATTACGATAATAAGCTTGATGCTTACTTTGTATCCAATGCACTTGTTAGTTATCAGTTTAATGCAAATCCAGTTTTCAATAATGTAAAACTATTTCTACAAGTCAATAACGCTTTTGATAACTTGTATGCAGCGTACGGAAGCGGAAAAGAATTTTTCCCTGCTGCAGAAAGAAATTTTACTGCTGGTGTTAAAGTAGAACTTTGAAAGACAATAGCCACGAATTCACTAATTAAATAAAAGGGAAAAGATGGTTGATTTAATTTATAAAGAAGAGGCATTTGAAATAATTGGTATTTGTATGGAAGTTCATAGAATACTTGGTAAAGGTCTTTTGGAAATTGTGTATAAAGATGCATTGGAATATGAATTTAAGAAAAAAGGAATTCCTTTTTCAAGAGAAAAAAAATATCCTGTAAAATATAAAGATGTTATTTTACCACATTCATTTAATGTAGATTTTGTCGTTAGAAATAAAATAATTTTGGAAGCTAAATCTAAATCTAAATCTGATTTTGTAAAAGCTGATATTGCTCAGACTATAAATTACTTGAGATTATCAAACCTTAAACTTGGCTTACTTGTCAATTTTGGAATAACTTCTCTTGAATATAAACGCATTGTATTATGAAATTTAATTCGTGAATTAGTGGCTAAAAAAAAATGAAATCATGTATAATAATTGCCAACGGAGATTCTCCCAAAAGGGGAGTCGTAAAATATCTTCAAAACAATAATGTTGATACTATCATAGCTGCCGATGGTGGTGCAAACACTGCTTATAAATTAGGCATTATCCCAAATTATATAATTGGAGATTTTGATTCAATAAAACCCAAAGTAAAAGATTATTTTATTGATAAATCTGAATCTATTTATGTAGAAAGACAGGATGATACTGATGTTGAAAAAGCTTTAAAATTTGCGATTGAAAACAATTTTGAAACTGTGTATCTACTTGGTGGAACTGGTAATAG
Source organism: Melioribacteraceae bacterium (assembly GCA_027858595.1). Classification (GTDB taxonomy): domain Bacteria; phylum Bacteroidota; class Ignavibacteria; order Ignavibacteriales; family Melioribacteraceae; genus 1-14-2-50-31-20. Next base: position 6,563 of record JAQICK010000077.1, on the reverse strand, counting down.
GCTCGATCATTCTATTTGTAATCTTGGTATTGTTCTCAAATATTACAATAAAATTAAAATTATCATAATTCATGGTAAAACAATTCTCTTTCCATATTCTGAAAATGTTAAGTTAAAAACTATTTCTAATGAAACAATTTCACTATACGCATTTAACGAAAAAACTATTATTTCTTCAGAAGGTCTAAAATATCCGTTGCAAAAATCCACTTTGCTATTTGGCAAAAAAGAGAGCACAAGCAATGTGGCATTGGGTGATGAAGTAAATCTAAAAATTAGTGGTGGAATTGTTTTTGTAATTCGTGAATTAAAAGTGATGCGGAAAAATGGTCTCATTTTCGAATCTTGATTATATAATTATATTTCTCTTTTTTTCAATTGTGGTCTTTCTTGGATTTATTCCAAAACTAAAAAAGGGGAGTGGTGCCGATAGTTATTTGCTTTCTAATCGCAATGTTGGGTTGTTTCTTTTCGTTCTAACAAACGTTGCAACTTGGTATGGTGGCATTCTCGGAGTTGGAGAATTTACATTTCACTACGGACTTCTCAGTTGGGTTACTCAGGGATTACCATATTATATTTTTGCAATTCTTTTTGCTTTTCTCTTTGCCGGAAAAATTAGAAAAGCTTCGCTCTTTACAATTCCTGATAAACTAGAAGAAGTTTATGGACGCAAAGTTGGATTGCTTTCATCTCTTCTCGTTTTTATTCTTGTCTCACCAGCCCCGTATTTACTAATGATTGCAAGCCTTCTCAATTTAATTTTTGGAATTGATATTCTACTATCCTTGTTTATTGGTGTATTTGTTTCCTCAGTTTATTTGTTTAGAGGTGGGTATAAAGCAAATATTCTTACGGATGCATTTCAGTTCTTTGTGATGTTTATTGGATTTATTGCAATTGTGTTTGTTGCCTCAACTACTCTTGGAGGATTTGAATTCCTAGAGTTAAATTTGCCTGAATCGCATTTAACTGTCTCAGGCGGTGCTTCGCCAATCTTTATGCTAGTTTGGTTTTTAATTGCTCTCTGGACCTTTGCAGACCCAGGATTTCATCAAAGATGTTACTCTGCAAGGAGCGAAAATGTAGCAAAGTATGGAATAGTTATTTCCGTCTTTTTCTGGATGCTATTCGATTTTCTCACTACTACCACTGGACTTTATGCACGAGCTTTAATCCCTAATATTGAAAATGCCGTTCTTTCTTTTCCATTACTTGCTGAGTCTATTTTAGGAAGTGGATTGAAAGGTTTATTCTACGCAGCATTATTTGCAACAATACTATCAACACTTAATAGCTTTCTATTTTTAAGTGCTACCACTTTTGGACGTGATTTTGTATTTAAATTCAAAAAGGAAGTGAATGATTCCAATTTAATAAAATATACAAGAATTGGAATTGTTGTTTCAGCAATTATTTCTATTGTGTTAGCTTATCAATTTAGTTCTGTTGTTGAAATATGGTACACAATTGGAAGTGTTATTATTCCAGGAGTTGTGTTACTAATTATTAGTGCTTATATAGAGAAACTTAGGATAAGCAATAAATATGCACTCATTGAAAGTTTGTTGGCTATATCCTCAAGCCTCCTCTGGTTATTTCTTCGTCCATATTTTGTGAATAATATATTCCTATCAGAAATAGAACCAATGATTGTTGGAATGTTTGTGGCAGTTGTTGTGCATACTTTGGGAATTATTAAAAAGAAATAAATTCTAATCTTTTTAAAACTTCAAGTTTACTCCAATTCTATCAATGGTAAAATAAGGATTTACTTTCAGGTCTAGAACTTCTTTTTCTTTTCTGTCAAAATTTACTACAAATTCACCAACGAAATATCCAATTGCTGCACCTAAGAAAACATCGGAAGTCCAATGCTTATTATGGTAAATTCTAGAAAGTCCGACCATTCCTGCAGAGCCATACCAAAATATTTTCCAGTATGTGTTCTCAATATAGTTTCCCATAACTGTTGAAACTGCAAACGCAGCTGTTGTATGTCCACTTGGTAATGATTGATATGTATCATTTGTCAATTGAAACGGTTTGAAGAATAATTGGCTCTCGCCTGCGTTTGGTCTTCTACGTCCAATGATTACTTTAAAAACCCCAGTAATAGCCACAGAGTATATAAAAGCTGAACTAGCATCTAAGCCTAATTTTCTTACGCTTTTGTTATTTGTGAATAATCCATAACCATAAATTGATGCTGTAAAAATTGCTGTGTAGCCACTTCCGTAATATTTATCAAAATTGAATATGTTGTTATTAAGTTCATTCTGATTTGATAGAGCAAAAGTTCTTGCGTTTTTATCGATGGAAAATAGTAGTACAGTTCCGCCACTTACGGTAGCAGTTGTATACCAATCATTTGCAGAAAATGAGGCTGGAGATTTTGCTAAACCAATTCCAATATCAAAAAAATGTTCAATGTCGCTAATAAATGTTTGACCAAAATTAAGTTCTGAAATTTTAGTTTGAGCAAAACTAATGTTTTGTGCTACAAGAATAAATAACAGAATTGCTAATATATGTTTTTTCATTTATGTAATTATAATCCTTGCTTCCCTAAATTTCTAAAGATTACAAATCCAGAAATTACAGCTAAAACAGTAAATAATGCGGCTAATAAATATTCACCAAAAATTAGTTTACCAATTCCAAAAAGGGATGTATAAACTAACACAACACCTAGAATCCAATTCATAAACATTAAACCAAATCCAGTATCACTCTTTACATCTGGTAATTTTGCAGCAATGTTTTTCCATCCAATTCCTCCTGGATGAACTTTTCTGTAAAATTTAAGAAGCGTTTTCTCTTCTGTTGGTTTAGTTAAAAATGTAACAATGAGCCAAACTACAGATGTTCCAGCAACTATTGGATAGAGTGTAAATGGAAATTTCATATCAAACCCATATGTTACAATAGGTAGAATAACAAATGGAGTTATCATTGCTGAAATTTCTGACCATGCATTAATTCTCCACCAGAACCATCTTAAAATTAAAACAGTTCCAGTTCCTGCACTTGCCGATAGAATAAACTCCCAAGCTCCAGAGATTGTAGTTAATGCATATTTGGTTACAAGCAATGCAAAGGTTACTACAAAAACCATCGATATTCTGGATACTAAAACGTAATGTTTGTCAGTTCCTTCTTTAACTAAAAAGCGGCGGTAGAAATCGTTGATAATATACGAGGTTCCCCAATTTAGTTGCGAGGCAATTGTTGACATAAATGCTGCAAGAAAAACTGCAATTAACATTCCAAGTAAACCAGCTGGTAGGTATTTAATCATCAGTTTTGGATACATTACCCCGGGATCAACGGTATTTTCGTATCTATTGTAAAAATCTAAAAATTCTTGTGATCGGGAAACTTCTGTTATTGTTTGAGTTTTATGTACTTCAACAACTTGCTGATATAATGCTGGATTTTCATTTAGTAATATTTCTGGACTTTGTTCGCGTGGCAAAAGAACTAATGCTGCTAATGCTACTAATATCCAAGGCCAAGGTCGTAAGGCATAATGTGCAATTGTAAACCAAAGAGTTGCAAACAAACTATGTTTTTCATCTTTTGCAGACATCATTCTTTGAGCAACATAACCGCCACCACCTGGATCTGCACCTGGATACCAACTTGCCCACCACTGAATTCCTATATGTGCAATAAACGCTCCAATTGATAGAGACAGAACTCCGCTTGTTATTCCATCAACCCCAACATCACCAATTCGTGGTAGAAAATCGAAGACATATGGCGAAAGTTGAGCTTGCATTCCAGTAATTCCGCCAACTTCTGGTAATTGAACAACAATTACTGCAAGTATTATACAACCAACCATGGCAAATACAAATTGAAAACTATCTGTTCTAGAGGTTCCCAAAAGCCCAGAAGCTGAAGCATAAATTGTGATTATTATTACCAAAATTACAACTAGCAAAAAGGCATCTAAACCTGGGAAAACAACACGGAATATTTTTTCCATTGCTTTGTTTACCCAACCCATTACAATTGCATTCATTAATATGCCAAGATAAAGAGCTCTAAAACCACGAAGCACTGCAGCTGCTTTTCCAGAATACCTAAACTCAGTAAATTCTACGTCAGTAACAATCTCAGCTCTTCTCCATAATCTAGAAAAGAAAAAGACAGTTAAAACTCCGCCAATTACCAGATTCCACCACATCCAGTTTCCTGCAACTCCGTTTTTAGCAATAATTTCAGTTATTGCTAGCGGAGTATCGGCAGCAAATGTTGTAGCTACCATTGCAGTTCCAGCAATATACCAAGGCAAATTTCTGCCCGATAAGAAAAACTCATCCGTATTTTTACCTGCTTTTTTGGAATAATAAGCAGCAATAGCAAATATAACAGAGAAAAAAACTATAATTACCGCTATATCTAAAAACTGAAGTTGACCCATAAAACTATTCTCATATTTTTTTTGCTTACTTGATAAACCTTGCTACTTATTCAAGTTCTTGTACATCACAAATATTAAACAAAACTACTAAACCATATTTGTTTAAGCAAAACAATTATCCAAGCAAAAGCTTCAAATTTGGAAAAATTTCTAAATAGTTATAACAGCCAAGTTTAAGTTGCACTTCCAATTTGTAAATAGGATAATAAATGTCTATTTTCGTACAAATATTTTATGCACAGCAAAAGCAAATGGCAATAAAGAGCTAGTTAAATATTATATACAAATTACATCCTATACTCTCCCCAAATAATTCTTTTTATATAGATAGAAGAAATTTTGAAATAAATTTAGCAAACTATTCTCAACACATTTCTTCTAAACTTATTTACAATAAATAATTACATTTTATTTTAATTATCGGAGGTTATTATGAAAAAGATTATTGCATTATTAATAGGAGTATTCTTTATGGCAATTAGTGGTTGTGCACCAAATGTTGATATTAATGTTGAAGAGACAAAAGTAAAAGTTGTACTCGACCAACTTATTAAATCTTCAGAAACGAAAGACATGGAATTAACATCCAAAATTTATGCCCACGATTCAGACATGATTATTATAGGGACTGACGGAGGAGAGTACATTGTAGGCTGGAATGCCTTAAAAGACTTACTTGAAAAACAATTCGCTGGTACAGAATCTTCAAAACTTTCAGTTAAAAATCAAGTTATAAAAGTTCATGATTCAGGTATGGTAGCATGGTTTTCAGAACTCATTGATTGGGATATAACATTTGAGGGTAAAACTGATAAAATGGAAGGACTAAGAACGACTGGAGTTTTAGAGAAGCGAAATGGGAATTGGGTTATTGTTCAATTGCACTATTCTGTCCCAAATCAATAAAAAGTATTTTTCTAAAATTCTTCTTAGTGAAATTATTCCACGTGATAAGGCAGAAAGAATTGTAGCGTCTTGAAAAAGTTTGACTCGAAAAGGGAATAAAAGTCAACTAATTTCAGGACAAAGTATGAAGAACAAGCGAACAAAAAAGTGCTACAAGCATCAGATTTGTAGTGATGAATGGAAACCAGTATGGTTATCATATGCCTCGTTGTCGTTAGTTATTTGTTTCTGAAGGTATGAGAATTCATTTTAAAGCAAAGGACTACAAAATGGAGATAAAGATGCTATGCACAGTAATCATAAACCTAAATAATTATTTGAAAGTGAATGAAAATAATTTTATTGAGAATTGATACTATGATATTTGTAATTAACAGCATTTCTCTTTAGCTATAAAATTATTAGAATAAATTAGAAGGTTTAGTAAAAGGTTGAAACTAGAAGAAAGCTTAGTAAGTCACTAATATAAACACTAGCAAAAATGGAGTAAATATGAAAAATCAATTTGTAATCGCTTTTGTTCTTCTATTGAATTTGGCTTTTTTCACAATACCAATTGTAGCACAAGGTGAAAAAATAGAAAATTCTTCTCAAGATTTACTGATTAAAAGCGAAGTAGAAACAGCTGTTAGTATGCTACAAGTAATATTAGAAAAGCACACCGCAGGTGAAATGTCTTTTGAAGACGCAAAAAAACTTGGAGCCGATATTTTGCGAGAACTTAAATATGGAAAAGATGGATATTTCTGGGCTGATACAGAGGATGGCGTAAATGTAGTGCTGTATGGTAGAGTAGATGTAGAAGGAAAGAATCGCCTTGAGGCAAAAGATGAACATGGGAACTTTTATATAAAAGATTTATTGGCAAAAGCGAAAATTGGGGGAGGATATGTCGAATACTGGTTCACTAAAAAAGGGAAGACCAAAGCTGAACCAAAGAGATCATACGTCTTATCTTTTAAACCATTTGGTTGGGTTGTCGGAACTGGATATTATCGCTAAAAGGTAGAACTCTATTAAGTTGTGAAATAATAATTTTATAGAAAAATCCTAGACCTCGTGAGAGTTTATATAGTTTACTATAAGAAAAAGTTAGACAGTAAGAGGAGGCAAACTGAACAACTGTCCCTGTTCAAAACCTCATCCGTGTTGAATTACAACAAAAATCTCTACTAAGTTTTAATGTAGTTGCACCTCAGTTAAGAATGTTTACTCAAATTAAATT